>CAYSZA010000076.1:0-11228 GCA_964435275.1 uncultured Methanosarcinales archaeon
TAAATAAATAAATAAATAAATAAATAAATAAATAAATAAATAAATAAATAAATAATACATATCTCTTAATGTAAAAGAACACAGGTTTTTAATAAATAATGAAACCTATTAAATAATTTTTAAAGAGTGTGAAATAATGTTTAAAATAAGAAATTGAGGCTTTTAAACCTCATTCTTTACAGTCTCAAAAGCCCTGACAACTTTTTCATTTTGTTCAGGAGTCCCGGCCGTTACCCTGATAAAAGTATCTCCTGCCTCCCTGAAGGAATCACAGGAGCGAACAATGATTCCTTTTTTCATAAGGCTCTGTGTAACGGCTTTTGCTTTCAAAGGGGCAACGTCCACAAGTACGAAGTTTGCCTGAGAAGGATAAACTGTAAAAGGAATTTTTTCTTTCAGGTATTCTCTGCCTTCCCTTGCAATTTCTATACTTTTTCTCAAGTGTTCGGTATCCGAAAGGGCAGCAATTCCTGCCTTTAAAGCTGGAAGGCTTACTGAAAACGGGGTTGCTGCCCTTATATACTCTCTTGCCAGCCATTCGGGCATGATCCCGTAACCCAGGCGCAGGCCTGCAAGCCCGAATACCTTGGAAAAAGTCCTGCCCACAACCAGATTATCATATTCCCTTACGAGCCCTGCAAGATTCCTGTCCGCAAACTCGACGTATGCCTCGTCAACGAACACGAGGGCCCTGGTATTTTCAAGGATTTTCCTCAGATCATTTTCGGGAAGGAGGTTCCCAGAGGGATTATTGGGAGAGCAGAGGAAGATTATTTTTGTTCTTTTGGACTCGGCTTCCAGAAGCTTTTCGGGATCAAGCGAGAAATCCTGGTTTCTCCTGACAAAGACCGGCTTTCCTCCGCACGCCCGTGCCGGAAGCTCGTAATAGGCAAAAGTCGGAGTAGGAACTATGACCTCGTCTCCTTTTTCAATAACAAGCCTGCAAAGCCCGTCAAGAAGCCCGTCCATTCCTGGCCCTGAAGCTATAAGGTTTGATACCTGAAAGCCTGTGTATTTCGAGAGAGCTTCCCTGAGCTCTATCGCGTCTGCTGAGGGGTAAATGTTTGCGCAAGGAGCTGTATCCACCAGGGCCTGAACAGCCTTTGAAGAAGGCCCGAGAGGATTTTCGTTTGAGCCAAGTTTGATGATTGAAGCCGGGTCAAGCCCGTAGGCAGAAGCTATTTCTTCAATGGATTTTCCTGGGACATACTCTGCAATATCAAAGATTTCTTTTTTTATCAATTCAGGCCTGCTCAAGAACATCAACAACCGTATCAATCTGTTCTTTCGTAATCACAAGCGGAGGTACCAGGCGGAGCACCGAATCCGAGGTGCAATTTACGAGCACACCGTACTCCTTTGCGAAATCCACAAATTTGCTGCAGGGATATTTTATCTCGACTCCTATCATGAGACCTTTCCCACGAACTTCTACAACATCCTCCCTATCCATGTTCTTGAGTTTTCCCATGAAATAAGCTCCGTTTTCTTTCGAGCGCTTTAGAAGCCCATCCTTCTGGATTGCCTCAATCGAAGCGAGTGCAGCTGCACAGGCAAGTGGCCCGCCTCCAAATGTAGAAGCGTGTTGCCCGCGCCCAAAACTGAGCCCCTCCCTGGCTGCGATAGCACCCATTGGAAAGCCTCCGCCTATTGCCTTTGCCATGCTCATGATATCAGGTTCCACGCCGAACTGGTCTTTACAGAACCACGTGCCTGTCCTTCCAAAACCGGTTTGCACTTCATCAAAGACGAGGAGAGTTCCGGTCTCATCACAGATTTCCCTAACTTCTTTAAGGTATTCGGGGTACGGGATATTCACTCCGCCTTCCCCCTGAATGGGTTCAAGGATAACCGCTGCCGTGTTTTCCGAAATAGCCTGCCTGATGGTATCAGCATCAGAGTAAGGAACGAAAGTGGTCTCGGAACTCACCGGAGGCATGAAAGGGTCCCTGTACATACTTTTATGGGTTACGCTGAGCGCACCTATAGTCCTGCCGTGAAAGGAATGTTCGGCTGCTATAAAAGCGGTTTTTCCGGAAGCCACACGGGCCAGTTTCATTGCAGCCTCCATGGCTTCAGCTCCGGAATTACAGAAGAAGACGCGTTCCATACCTGTAACCGAAACCAGGGCTTCTGCAAGTTCTGCTTGAATTTCGGTGTAGTAAAGGTTGGAGACGTGCATCAGTTTCTCAGCCTGAGCCTGGATTGCCTTTACAACGGTTGGGTGACAGTGTCCGACATTATTTACTGCAATTCCTGCTACACAGTCGATATACTCTTTTCCATAAATATCCTGGACGATCGCTCCCTTTCCTTTTGAGAGTACAAGGGGCTGACGCCCATAGGTCTGCATTACATACTTTGAATCTTTTTCTATAATTGAATCGTATTTTGCCTGCAGGTTTTCAGGCTCTGTAATAGTTTCTGTCAATTGGATTCCTTCCTGAAATTTGTTCCTTTAAACTGATCGAAATTCGAGGTGAAGTCTGGATTATTTGAATTATATCTCAGTCTGAAGGCCTAGTAAGCTCGAAATAGCTCGAAATGAGTGTGTTATCAAGTTACTGAAATCATTCCCTTTGATGATTTAAAGAGTTTACAGTTGGGTTTCACAGTTAAACTCGTATTTTAATCTCTTGCTGGATTGTTCTCTGTGTTCTCCGGAGTCCAGATAATTCTCTGATTCCCTAAGAATGTTACTGCTCTTTCTCAAAAAAGAAAACTTTTGCCATTTTTTCTCTCTGATGTATGAGCCCACACCCTGCAAGGGACAGGATTTGCAATATCCGGAATAAAAATTCAGAGAAAAGGTCTGGTTAAAGGAAATTCTGGATTTTCCGGAAGATCCAACGCTTACGGATAGTTTCGGGTTGGATTAATTACTCCAGGATTATTCTCCGGATTTCTGTTCCTTTCTGTAAGTCCTGGCTCCTGTGAAGCGTCTGGTTCTTTCCAGAGCCCGGGTTCTGGCAGTTTTTCGTTTTCTACCGGGCACAAAAACACTTCTGGCTTTTGCACTCGGTTTGATATGCGAATCTTTATCCACCCTATTCAGGGCTTCTATGGGCTCATCCGGAGTTGTTTTTTCGGGTGACTCATGAGCTTCGCTCATAATTACCTTTCCTAAAGCATTGACCTCTGCAAGCACAGGCTTTTCTGCAGCGTCCCGTAAGAAAGATACTCCTGAAGGTGCTTTTATTGTGCCGTCTACCCTTGCATTTTCATGCATTAATACCGAATCGGCTTTTATTCCCCCGAAAACTCGGCTGTTCCTGCCAATTTGCACCTGTCCTTTTGAGTAAAGATTGCCATAGACAGTGCCATTTTCTCCTATGTTGATTTTACCCTCTGAGTAAATGCTTCCCTTGAGAGTCAGTTTTTTCCCTGTCTCGACAGCCTGTGCACGGACATTCCCTATCAATAGGCAGTCGTTCCCGATAACAGCCTCCCCGGCAACCTCAATAATTTCAGGGGAAATCTTTGCGCCGGCAGGTATAATCAGTATATTTTCACCGGGTTCTTTTCCTTCAAGGTTCTGACTGTCCTCCAAGTCTTCAAAAAGTTCCTCAACGGCTTTTTCAATTTCCTCGCCTTTGCCGAGGCGCATCATTTCCCTTATGTAAAGAAATAAGAATATAATTACAGGGACAGGATTCCTTACCACTATCCATCCCTTGGCTTCAAACCCTCCGCGGATTTTAACTTCCTTTCCGACGTCCAGATCCCCTTCTACAAGCAACTTCCCGTCAATAGTTACAAACTCTCCCAGGTAGGCGTTTTTGCCGACTTCTACCCTGCTCCCCAGTTTTGACCACATGTCAATCCTGATATCGGAATTTGCCGTTATATCGCCGGAAACGGTCACTCCCTCTCCCATAATGACTGTGTCTCCGAGTATGCCGTATTCAATATTAGAGTGATTGCCGACAATAACGTCTCCCTCAACTATAATCCTGTTTGCTTCGATTCTAGTGTTATCTGGAACCAGTAAGTATTTAAGAATCTGTTCTGGCTCTGGAATAATGTTCACTCTCCGGGAAACTGTTATCTCTTATAGCTATGGATCTCAGGGTTCAGACTATGCCTTTAAAGATCCTTTTATCTTGAATAGTATTCATTCAAAAATAACTATCTATGATATATTCTTATTCATTTTATCTTTTCACTATGAGAATATTTGAGCGATTAAGTAGCATTTATATCCAATATTCAACTATATGTAAATTTGTGTAAAATTTAAAACGCTTCAATCCTCAGCATAAAGTTTAACATTCGCTTTCCTTTTCCTGCATATATTTTATCCTCTCACAGGTTTTCCTGAGCTTTGAATTTATTTTTCTTTCTTCGAAGCAACTCCTGTTCTTACGTCCACGGCTGCGCCACTGTCAAGGGACAGAATCTCAGCAGGAGATAGAAGCAGTTGCCCTGTTGCGAGCAGTTTGTCAGCCTGATCTGTCACGAGTACTTCTTCTCCAGCCCTCAGTTCAGGATCAATCTCAACTACATGCTTTATAAAAGCGGTTTTGCCTTTCTCCACAAAAGGAGCAGCTTCCTCTGAGATAACTACCCTGAGCTTTCTTCCTGGCAGAAGCCTGTGGACAATGGAAGCTCCTTCAATACTGAGGGTAAAAAAACCATCTTTCGCTCTTGCAGTGGCTATACGCTTTCCCGAATGATAGACCTGGCGTACCCTTTTTGTCCTGGATAACTGGAACGTTGAGCCTTCAGGAAAAAGCTCTTTACCGATATCTTTCCCAAACTGGTAATCTGCAATCATGCGGACTCTGGCAAGTCTTTCGGTGTCCTGATTCATGAGAGTAGGTAATATATGCAGACCTTAAAGCCGTTCCGGTTATCCTGGTCTTTCAAGTTCGTACTGGAGGAAGATGAAAATAATTTATATTTTCTGAAAGAAATAATAAAATATTTATATTTGATATCTTTTAAGCAATATCTGCTAGACAGGTGCCATACCCGCATTAATAAAGAGCGCAGACATTGCTCCTGTTTAAAGAGAATTATAAATATCAATAAATACTAAATCTCGATAGAGTTTATCTCCGGAGATACCTCTGGTGCTTAAATTCGGCAGGCAGAAACCTCTACCCCGGATGAACCGAATTTTTAGAAAAACAAGTTGATGGTCATATTGATTCGAAAAAACGTTTCCCTTGATGAAACTCATCTTCAGAAGCTTCAACCTCTTCTGGAAAAACATAAAGGAAATTTAAGCGCAGCAGTAAGGGAAGTTATTGACCTGGTTAGCCCTGGTCTTGAAAACCAAGGAATTCATGAGGAAATAGATGAGAGACTGAAAAAAGAGAGAAAATCTTCAGGGACTAAGGAAGAACTTTTCAGGGGCGAAGAATCCATTACTATGAATCTGCAAATGATGAAGTGGCTTGTAAAAAATTGTGCTGGCAAGCTCATAGATGAAGATGTAGTTCATGGGCTGATCAATCCTTATATTATCACCACACTTCCCGAACTGGAAGAACATCTTAATTGCAGCAGTAAAAGGATGGGCTGGAAAATTGAGGTGTCCGGCCCACATCGCAAAGGACCTGAAAACGAGCCAACTGTCATGGATTTCATTGGCGGGGACAGGGATTTTCGTGAGTTTCTTGTAGAGGCAGTTTGCATTTTCCTTTCACGCTGGATGAGTCTCGATGTAGAGGCACTTCACCGGAAGTCCAATTCGATCACCATCTATCTGAGAAACTTTGCAAGGCATGATCCGGAGGAAGTAGCTCCTGGAGTCAGGAAGTATTTCGGTTCTAAAGACCTTCTTTACAGAGAACTTGAGAAAAAACCTGAGTTCTGGGTTGCACTTGCCGAACTTTACCAGAAGTTCAATTACAAGAGAGTAAACCTGGATAAAGATCTTTTCAAGGCCCTGCTGGCAGGTGAACTTCCCGATATTGGAAAATACTTTGAAATAAAAGCTGACCGCTCCCTGCGTGAAATCCCGCTTTCGGAACTGCTTCCTCTGTTCAAGTACCTTATGGTGACATCCCAGCTTGTTAATGATGTCGAAGTCTGTACGGAAAGAGGAAAAGAGCAAATCAAAATCAGGCACGACTACTCCGACGAAAAAATTATTGCAAAAATGATACAGTTATTTTCCAGTGTGTTCGAGGCTGGGTGGCATAAGTTCAGCCTGAGTTCAGTATCGGAACTTATAATCTTTGATTTTTCTTCTTCTGAAATTTTAGATGAATATTCCGAACAAATTTATTCAGGTCAGGGTCTTTAATTAAAATAATAATTTATATATAATTGCTGGTTTACTAAACACACATAATCTTTAATCTCAGCCGTGCCTCCTTTATTATGAGGCTGTTCTCAAAAATGAACTATATTGAAAAGGCGGGAACAATCTTTGGTTCGTAAAAACGTCTCCATGGAAGATACACATCTTCAAAAACTGCAGCCCTTCCTGGATAAAAATAACGGAAATCTTAGCGCTGCAATTCGAGATGTGATAGAGCTTGCCGACGCAGCTCTTGAGGGGCATGAATCTGTAGAAGACGCTCTGGAATATTTCACAGAGGGTTCTGCGAAATATCCCGAAATGAGAAATAATTTGATTGAAAGTGGAGAATGTATACTTATAAGCCAGCTTTCCTTCAGATGGTTGATCGAAAATACAGATGGAATTCTTGTTGCTGATGAACTTGTAAGTGAACTTTTTAACCCCTATCAGATAAAAAGTACCTCTGACCTTCTGGGATACTTGAATAAACGCAGCAAAAACCATGGCTGGGGAGTTGAAGCATCCATTATAAATTGGGAGGAAGACAGGACCGAGGTAATAGTACTCGAGCATGGAGACCCCAGTTTAAGGGCCTTTCTTGCTGAAGTACTCTCAATTTTCCTTGGACGCTACCTTAATCACGATGTTTCTTTTGTCCATCGCAAATCTAACTCTATCCTGATTTTTCTTAAGGAGTATAAATCTGATACTGAGATTCCTCCGGGAATCCGAAAAAATTTTGGAACTCTGGACTATACATTTAAAGAAATCAAAAGCAGGCCTGACTTCTGGACTACGCTTGTTGAAAGGTATATGATGCACAGATATGAGAGAGTAAACCTTAATAGGGACGTGTTTGAAGTTTTCCTCTCAGGAGGAGTTCCGGACATAACAAGCTTTTTTGAAGCATTTGCAGGCAAACCTATTCGGGAAATTCCTCTCTCCGAGCTGTTTATTATCTGTAAAAAAGTACTTTCAGTCACCCAGCTTGTAAGTGAGATTGAAAGAACCAGCGAAGGTGGGAAAATGCATGTAAAAGTCAGACACAAGTTTTCCGATGAAAAGGTTATCCTCAAACTGGTCGAGCTCTTCTCAAAAGTATTCCGGGCAGCAGGCTGCATATTCGAGGTCCGGACCATATCGAATCTTATTATCTTTGAGTTTGCAGGGGCATGTTAACACTCACCTTCAGCTCTCAAAGCTTCCCCTGAAAACCTTTACTTCAGACCGACCAACATAAAATATATTTTTAGTACTTTATCCTTGTATTCAAAAACCAGACTTTCCTCTTCTATATTTATACTCAGTTCTGATGGTGCCGTTTTTCTCTTTAATTAATGCATATGTTTTCTTTTAACATACGCTTTTTTGCTTCTGATTCTAGCAAAAATATTAAGAAGTATGAGCACCAATTTAATATCTGGTTTACGAAATTGAAAATGTGCATATGCCAGGAAATTTGAGCTGCTTAAGTTCTCAAGACGGCAGGAGAGGGAATCCAATTGATAGTCCGAAAAAATATATCTATTGACCAGTGCTACGTGGATAAACTAAAGCCCTTTCTGGAAAAAAATAACGGAAACTTAAGTGCAGCAATAAGAGATGCCATCGAAACTGCCTCTATTTCTCTGGCCGGAAGTACTGGTGAAAATGGAGAAAAAGATTCAGGTAAGATCTCACAGAATGCAGAATTTCGTAATAAACTAGTTGAGGATGAAGAATTCCTGCTTGTTCATCACACTCTGCTTGAATGGCTTATTAAAAAGACCTCAGGGTTATTGATCGATGAATCAATCGTATATGAATTAATAAATCCCTATAAAGTAAAACAAGTCCCTGATATTGTCAGTTATATAAACTCACTCAATGAGAAAATGGGCTGGAAAATTAAGGTTGATGCGGAATCTGGTCAGGGGCCGGAACCGAAAACTGCAAGTCTTACCCTCTCGAATGGGAACTCCTGTTTAAGAGGAATTATGGCTCACAGCCTCGCCCTTTATCTGGCAAAGCAGATGAAGCTGGATGTACAGGGTCTTTTCTGCAGATCAAATGTAACAAAAGTCTATTTTAAAAGGTTTGAGTTTCTTGACTATCAAAAAGTTCCTAAAGGACTTGAAGAACACTTCGGGTCTATGGACAGTACTTTCCGGGAAATTAAGAAAAAGCCGGAATTCTGGAAGAATCTTATCAAAACCTACAGGCAGCAGAATTACCAGCGGCTCAGCATGCACAGAAAAACTTTCGAGGCTTTTGTCTCAGGAGATCTCCCATCTGTCGCTGAAGTGACAAGAAATTTCGAGTTAATTACAGGCAAGCCCCCTGCAGCTTTCACACTTGCCGAGCATATTATGATTTTCAAAGAAATTTACCTTACAGACAGCATAGGAAGTGATATTGAAATTTGCACGGAGAAGGGCAGGGAATATGTAAAACTTATCCACGACTATTCTGACAGAAAAGTATGTGAATATATCACAAACTATTATTCAAACATCTTCAAATCAATTGGCTATCCTTTCGAAACCACTATCAGTCCCCATATGATCCTGTTCGAATTCGGAACAAGCCTTAATACCAATGATGCTTCTTTTAATAACGGATATTGAACCCTGAATCCGCTTATTCTCTAATTTTCAGTAAGATAGATAAATTCATATGTGGGAGTTTCCTATCCCTTTTCATGAGTGACGTAATTTTACTCTGGGACTGCCCCCTTCTTTTTGAAAAACTGTTTTTGGAATATGGGCTTGAATGCAGTCGTGCGCTCTCAATGTCTCTAGGTACGCCTTATCTTCCTGCCTGCAAGGTTCTGATCCTGCCGACAGGATTTGCAAATAGGCAATATACAAAAACAGGTGCAGGGCTCGAACGCGGCAGGCGTTCCCTTGAAAAATTTGTGACAAAAGGGGGGACCCTTCTTGTTTTCAGCCCTCTTGTCCCGGAATACGAGTACGAATGGCTTCCATTTTCTCTAAAATACGTGATGGAAGAAAATCCCTGCACGCCTCAGCCTGTAGGTAAGCACGACGCCCAGAAGCTTGTGGAAAACATTGTCCCTCCTGCAGGATGTGACGGTTACTTCGCAGAAACTGATGCTGATGTAGTATTAAAGGATGATAAGGGCAGGCCTATCATGGTTGTAAAAGAAATAGGAGAAGGTATGATTGTTGCAACCACAATACATGAACTTCCTGCAGCCGGATTCTTTGAGTGCAGGGTCGCATGTACAAAAAAAGTGAAGGCGTGAAAAGGAGATAAACAGGATAAAAATCAAAAATAAGCAAAGAAAATTCTCAGGGAAAAGGACAGCTACGGGCAATAGGCAGCTAAAAGCAACAAGCGCGTTTATTCTTCTCACTTAATCTTTTTCACATTCTTGTCTTTTTTATACTGGCCCCTGAGTTTCTTTACTTCCTCGGCTTCGTTTTTCAGTTTGATCACAAAGAACCCGAAGCAGGACTTTGTGAACCGAAATATAATGTCATCTCCTGAGAAACCTACAGGAGAAGTCGTGCCAAGCAATGTGATACCTTTTACTTTATACCCCCCAGGCGCAAGATATACGTCTTCGGAATACCCTTTGATATAATCTTCGCATTCTTTGAGAGTTGTATTTTTCAGGAGAATCTCATATCTGTATTCTCTTAAGCATGTCATTTTCATACCTTTTATGTTTTTATATCAGCTCCAAAATTTTCCGATAACCGTTGATCTCTAAATTGACTACCAATTAAATTTATAAATTAAAATATAAGAGAATAAATATATTAAATATTTCATTCTGAAAAAACATCAGAAGGCTCTGTAGAATGTATTAACCTGACACGGATCACTTCTACTACTTTTATGTTATCCGGAACATCTGCATGGGAATAAGTGTTCACCTGGAAGGGTAAGTAATTTTAAGCCTGGTGTCAACAATTTAATATATAAATTACTAATAAATGAGAATGGTTAAAGTTAACTTTAAAGGGATTGAGACCCAGACACATGGAAAATAGGCTTAAACTAAAGCGTTGTCCTAGCTTCAAGAATTTTTCACCGAAATCTTAATTGCAAAAGTTAAAACAGGAAAAACTCTACATTCTTACAGATAAAAACCTGAGAGATGAAATTTTATGACCGGCGCAAAAGTGCTCCTCATGTTGGGATGTCCCGAAGTCCCGATTCAAACCAGCATTGCCCTGTATCTTTCCCATAGGCTGAATAAATCAGGATTTGATGTAACCGTCGCTGGGAATGATGCCGTAATCAAACTCTTAAAAGTTTCTGATTTCGACGGCTATTATGTAAAAAAAATGGTTAACCTCGATAAAACTCTGGAGGATATTATTGAGAAAAGATTAGATTTTGATATATGCTTTGCCTTTATGCATAACGATTCCGGGATGACTTTTGCAGCGACAATGAGCGCCATTTCTCAGGCCAAGATGTACTCTGTAATTTTTGGCAAGAACGCGGAAGCTCTAGAGAAAGCTATTGAGTTTGACTGTGTGAAAATAGTTGCAAGTGATGTTCATAATCCCATTCGGCTCAAGAATAAGCTGGATAAGGTAATAGAGGAGATAGTCAAATGAGCTGTATTGAGCAGATGAAGTACGAAATCCTCCTGGAAAGGATAAGCTTCAAGGAAGCCAGAGAGTACATTGAGAAAAACTCGGATGAGGTTTACTATGTATCTCCTGGATACAAGATCTTTAAAGATTACTACATAATAGGAATACCGCCAATTGCAGTAGGAGCAAAAGGCAATGCCCTGATTTTTCCCTATACGAAGCCCTGCCACGGAAGCTTTGTCCTGAGCATAGACAATGAGGACAGCATAAAGGAGGTCGATCGGCTCAGGGAAATTGAAAAGGAAAAAGGCCAGTCCACATTAAAGAAGGGTAAACCTCCTAAAAGCTCCAAGCCACCCGCAACCAGTTATCAGGATATGTGGAAAGAGGGTGAAACCTGAGAAACTGTCTAATCA
>CAYSZA010000077.1:0-11084 GCA_964435275.1 uncultured Methanosarcinales archaeon
TGGATCGCTGCCATACTCACCCTATATCTATCATTAAATTACCTTTTCTAATACTGATTTTTTTCTACTGTCTTTTAATCTGATTTTAAATTGTTTTTCAATATCTTTTTCATTGCCTTTTGATACTGCTTTTATTTATGTTACCGCTTTTATTTATGTTACCGAGATGTATCTTTGGTTTTATACTGCTTTGAATTGCTCTTTTGAGACGATTTTGTTTACTTAGTTTGCAATGTTTCCACTCCACTCTTTTCTTCTTTCTTTATTAGGTTGAGCGAGAAGCAAACAAAACTTACCACCCTGTATTTAGAGTAAAAAGTAGCAATGAGTTACAGAGCTCCTTGAGAATAAAGTATCTTTCCGAAGCTAGCTCTTAATTAACAGAAAAAAGTAATTTTTCTTGCTCATAAATCAGCCTTCTTGAGCGAAGAGCCTCATTTCTTTACTTAAAAATGTCCGTTTGAGCAAATGAAGTGAGTGAAGCTGCCCCCGTCCTCCCGAGACGGACTCAGGTGGCGGAATCGGGCAATTATGAAAAAAGATTCAGGCAGAGGAAAGTGCCACAATGGCTTCTGCCAGATCTCCGTTTGAATTCTTCAAGGCTTTCCGGGCTTCATCTTCGGAAACACCGGTCTGCTCCATTACGAGCTTTATATCTTCTGCAGGAATTTCCAGTTCCTTCGGGACTTCTTTTGCGTCACCTACAATCTGGTATGTTTCCGAGCCCTGGACTGTCATTATACTGACATTTGCATTCTCTATAATAATATTAGAGTCCGCAGTCTTTATGATTACTTCCTGAACATCCTTGAGCTCTTTAACATCAATCCCCATCTGTTTCATCATCTGTTTCATTTTAGCCGGGTTCATTCCCCGGCCTCCCACACCTCCCATTCCTGGGAACATAGATCTGCTTCTCCTTTATTTTGGTTTATTTTTTCAGGTTCGGGTTCGGTTCAATACCTTCAGCGCGATTTTACTTCCGTTTAATGGCATCCGCCACAGGTTCCGCATCCGCCGGCTGTGGGGTTGCGGATAAGGAATCCCTTCCCATTTTCATCCTCAATAAAGTCAATACTGCCTTCAGAGAAGCTCCTTTCAATCTCTTTTGCCATAACGAGTTTAATTCCGTTACTTTCCATAGTAACGTCGTCTTCCTTCAGCTCATCGTCAAAGGCCAGCCCGTACTGAATCCCGCTGCAGGCAACCCCGGCAACAAAAATTCTTAGAGCGAGTTCAGGTTTCCCTTCCTGTTCAAGCAGTGTTTTTAATTCTGCAGCAGCTTTGTCTGTTACTTCTATCATTTACGCACCTCTTTTTTTCTTTCCATATTTTATTTAAAGTACTTATGTGTTTTATTTCCTATAAGATGCCATCCGTTACAGCTTACAGATAATTTCCAAACGTTATATACTCTTGCATCAGGCACATATAACGTTTATTGTAAAATTGCGCCTTTTTCCTGAAAAAGGATTTTTCACAGAATCATCGGGAGGGCGGGGTCTGGATTCTTTTACAAGAAATCCTGTTATTCTGCCAATAAACAAAAATATATTTTATGTTTTATATATTTTTCTTCCAATAATTTTTTAACATTCCCAATTCACAGAAATTCGGCATCTTCATCGACAGGCTCTTCAAGAACCTTTGCATTATAAGCATTGATTTCCAGAGAGTTACGTTTCCCCTTTACTTCCCAGACAGGGATGTACACAAGCTCCATATCAAGCTGTATTTCCTCAGACCTTGGGCTGATACTCCTGTGCTCGTATATAACTGCCTGCCCTTCTGTGTTGTTAAAGCGTATCTCGCGTGTATTTTCCTCTATAATTAAACTCAGAAGGATTTTTTCTGCCTGTTTCCTATCCACATTCGGCCTTTTCAACTCGTACTGCACGGCAGGAATCCTTGTAGGCGTACCAAGCCCTTCAACTTGCATTTCTTCCTTCGACTTGTTTAGAGCATTAAGAAAACCTTTTCCCTTTCCGGCAATACTCATGACTTTTGACCTGTAGCGTTTTTCCGCTTCAACGCTATATCTGTACTTCCAGAAAGGTACAAACTTCAAAATTGCGTCCCTGGGATTGGTTATATAGGGTTTCGCAATGATAAGTGCCTGATTTTTAGAGATCCTTGGCTCCACAGACTGTATATTCAACATTTCAAATGATTCGGTTTCCGAAATCTCAACCTGTTCCGATTTTCTTAAATTTTTCCTCTCCTCAAATTTTCGTGTCAGGGGTCGGGTTTCAAATGAAACTTCTTCAGCCTCCGATTTCTGGTTCTGAGGTAGAAAAATTTCTCCGCTAAAGCCAGGATTTGGTCTGAACTTTTCTTCTAACTTCCAGTTTTCTACAGGTAACTCTAAAGCTGGTTGCTTGTGTAGGTTCTGTGCTTCATTTGCTGGCAGGGTTTCCGGCTCAAAAGAAGAAATCTTTGAGTTCTGCTCCAGATTTACAAGAACTGCTCTTCCAATTTGGAGGGCCAGGTCGTCCCTATCCCAGACATAAATCCCAAGTTCAGCTGCATAATCGATTAATTGTTCAGATCCTTTTCGGGTCATTACGTAGATTCCTGTACAGTCTCCTACTTTTTCGGAAAAAGCTTTTATTTCCTCGCAATCTGGCTGCATGGCACACCTGACATAAGCCTGATTCCCGTTTTTCTCCACAAGAATGTCACACTGGCTGGAAATTGTAACATCATATCCGGAGAATTTGAAGATATCAACAAGGATTTCTAAAAGGTCTTGCTTCATGATTCTCACTTTCTTATATCCTGCACAGCTAAAATAGTTTATGTCTACGCCTGAATATAATAACTTGATATTCCCTGCTATAAGTAACCCTCCTCTTTTTTTTCTGCCTTTTCAATTCTTTTTTCTAAAGGTACAAATATTTAAGAAATTAAACCCTAACCAGATATATATGAGTGGAGCCAGGTTTGGAACAGATTCCTTTTCCACATACGAAGAAGGAATAAGGAAAGAGTGGATTGTAGCAAACGGACTCGGGGGATATGCCTCATCTACAGTGATAGGAGCAGGAACAAGGACTTACCACGGACTGCTTGTAGCAGCTCCAGAGAATTCGCCAGGAAGATTTGTATTACTCTCCTCCCTTGATGAAGAAATTTCCATTAGCCAGGAAGTTTATCGACTTGCAACCCATAAGTATCCAGATACTGTCTTCCCTTCGGGCTTCAGTTATCTCTCCAAATTCATTCTTGCTCCTTTCCCTCTCTGGGTTTATCATCCAGACACTTTTACCTTGAAGAAAAAGGTCTTCACGATTCATGACAGCAACACAACCTGTATTCTCTATGACATCAGATCCAGAAGAGAGGGGGCTCTGTTAAGGATCTTTCCACTGGTAAACTCCAGAAACTTCCATTACACTGTTCACTCGGGCGAGCTTTCTTTCTCCCAGAAAGCCGACTCTACAGAAGTAAAGCTTAAAAGCTCTAACGGGTTCGAGTTCTCGCTTTCGTCCAATCTCCAGTATCATCCTGATCCCAAGTGGTACTATAACTTTGAGTACGATACTGAGAAGCAGAGGGGACTCAATTTCCAGGAAGACAATTTCAATCCGGGTTATTTCGAAAGCAAACTTAAACTGGGAACCTCCCACTTTTTTATTGCCGCTTCAACAGAAGATATCTCTTCTATTACGCTCGAGAAGGTTGAAGAATTATATACAAGGGAAGTATACCGACAAAATCTCCTTGCCTTTAATTCAAGACTTACCGAGCCCTTTGCTCTTAAGCTTCTCAGGGCAACGGATCCTTTTATTGTGAAAAATCCTTCTTCAGGTGTAAACACGGTGATTGCAGGATATCACTGGTTTTCTGACTGGGGACGGGACACCATGATCTCTATGCCTGGCCTGCTTTTAATCCCCCGTCGCTTTGAGGAGGCAAAATCTATTCTCAAAAATTTTTCTAGACATTGCAGGAGAGGCCTGATACCCAATGCTTTCCTGGCGCTCAGAGGGGAACCAATTTACAATACTGTGGACGCTTCTCTCTGGTTTATTCAGACTGTGGGCCGATATTTCGCATATACGAAAGATTTCCTTTTCCTTTCTGACGTCTGGGATACCGTGGACAGCATAATAGATAATTACCGTAGAGGTACAGACTTTGGAATCGGCATGGACTCTGATTATCTTATCCGGCAGGGACCCCAACTAACCTGGATGGATGCTAAAATCGGAGAACGGGCAGTAACTCCAAGAGCAGGTAAAGCCTGTGAAATCAATGCCCTCTGGTACAATGCCTTGAAAACTGCCTCTAATCTGGGCACCCTCCTGGGAAAAAATATTTCTTCATATGAGACTCTTGCAACCGGAGTAGCTTCAAACTTTGAGAATGCTTTCTGGAACCCTGAGACTAATTGTCTCTTTGACCTTGTATCTCAGGATGAATCCGGAAACGAGGTTAAAGACCCTGCAGTTCGTCCCAACCAAATCTTCGCGGTGGCTCTTCCTTATACAATTCTTTCCCCTGACAGGGAGAAGTCAATAGTGGAGCGAGTTGAAATAGACCTGCTGACCCCCTTTGGGCTTAGAAGCCTCTCGACCGACCATCCGCTCTACAAAGGACGTTATCAGGGGGACTCCGTAGCCAGAGATGCGGCCTACCACAATGGGACTGCCTGGCCGTGGCTACTTGGTGCTTATGTGAAGGCTTACCGGAAGGTTCACAACTATTCAAAAGAGAGCCTTGAAGATATGCGGGCTCTTCTACAGGGTTTTGATATGCATCTTGATACCGCAGGTATAGGCACTATTTCCGAGGTGTTTGACGGGGACTATCCTTACTCCCCTGGCGGGTGCATTGCCCAGGCCTGGAGTGTTGCGGAAATTCTCAGGGCATACGTCGAGGATGTACTGGGAATCAAACCTTGAAAACAAACAGGGTTCTCTGCCGCTTCTCTCCGGCCCCTCAAGATCCCATTCCCTCTCTTTTTTATACTAGTTTGGCAATCTATCCCCCATGATTGATTTTAGTACATTAAGATTCGAAAACGGTCTTATTCTTGCTGTCGTTCAGGATGAGCTTAGCAGGGAGGTGCTGATGTGCGCCTATATGAATCGGGAAGCCCTTGAGAAGACTGCAGAGACCGGAATCGCACACTTCTGGAGCCGGAGCCGCCAACAGTTATGGAAAAAAGGAGAAACCTCAGGGCATGTCCAGAAAGTAAAGGAAATCAGAATAGACTGCGATATGGATTCTCTACTCCTGCTGGTGGAACAGACCGGCGGTGCCTGCCACATGGGATATAGATCCTGCTTTTACCGAAATCTTGAGGGAGAAGTTGTGGGAGAAAAAGTTTTCGAGCCGGATGATGTATATCGGATTTAAAAGCTTAACAAGTGTTAATAATTTATTTCTCGTATTCTTCATTTTTTATGACTAGGACTTACGCAGTTAGACTGAAAAACAGCAGCATAGAACCTCAAACAGCCTCCCCTACAATACTTGTGAAAGACTTGCTCACGCTTCGTTTTAACTCTTTTACTGCGTAAGTCCTATCAGGAAAGACTCTACAATGCATTTTAAGAGTCTCATTGCTCTCTAATCTTATGTGGAATTATACAAATGGGCCGTTATTAGTTTATATTTATCTACAACTTAGTTAGTCTATGTTGGGTTTGTCAACAGTTAACAGCACAAACAGTTGTTCCAACAGTTGTCCCAACAGTCGTAACAAACGATACCCCAACAACCTCCGAACCAGTCAATCTTAGCTGCCTCTGTAACTGGCTTTGCTACCTCTTTAATAACCACCTTTTCTTTAACTACTTCTTTAACCACCTTTTCTTTAGCTACCTCTTTACATTTGCCGTCGCTAGTCTTTGAATACCACGCACTTGCTGATGTAGTTGTCAATGATATTACCAAAAAGACAGCTAACAAAATAAAGAGTGTCTTTTTTATTTTGTTAAAATCATGTTCTCTCATCTATACCATCTCCATCGTTTTGCTCAATCTGATACAATTTGACCTTTAGTGATCCTCTATTCACTGCTTATGGGCAAATGTACTTAATTTACAAACTAATAATCCATACATATTTCTGGAAGACTGCGTAATTGGTAAATTAAATCCCCTTATCATTTGCCGATAAAAGTGATCTTTCATTGTATCGTTAGTGTATTATTATCCAGCAAATATAATAATTAAGGAAATATAAATTAGAAACCAATATTAACTGAAAGTTGTCTTTATATATTCCTATTACTCATAAATATGTCTAACATATGTATATTTAACAAGATATTATCAATAATAATAAACTTTTTCATTATATTACTACGTTTTTAATTCGATTTCATGCTCCTTTTTTTAGCTATCATCCTTTTCCATCATATTCTAATTATCTGGATTTTTCAGGCTTTTTCTTCGTCAGTAAGAGCTACACCAGTAATCCAAAATCTAGATTAGAACAAATTATGAGCCTCGATTACAAAAATAGTAGCTTCTGAATCAGCTTCATGGATCACAAAATCTCTTCATGCATATTAAGCATGATAACGAAACAAAACAAAATTCAATTTCATTCGTCATCGGTTAAGAAATTTTCTTGGCAGAAGGCTATCGATTTTGCATTAGAAACCGGCCTTCTATTTTGGCCTGTTTACATGAAATCGATGCTCTGTTCCATCTCACAACTTATTAAAATATTTGACAAATATTGTGGAAATTGACGCAATTTGTCACGATTCCTCACTTAACCGAAGACGCATGAATCCAATTTATATTCAGGTTTCTCCTCAAAAAGAGAAAGATTGTAGCCTTTAAAAGGATACCTAAATAGTTACCTGTTTTTCTACTTCTTTTTCCTTTAATTTTCTCAAACCTTTTGTTTTCTCGGTTTTTTCAAAACTTTATTTTCCCCCAGCACCGTTTTCTGGTTTTTTCTTCTAAAACAAATTACCAGAAGTTTTATTATATACTTTCTGACTCTATATTTCCTTATATGGCTGAAGAAAAGCGGATATGGAGAGTTGTTCCAGATACAAGTGTGATTATTGACGGGAGGCTGTCTTCCCGCATCAAAAGTGGGGAGTTAAGAGGTGCTGAGATTATTATTCCCGAAGCTGTGGTATCGGAACTTGAAGCCCAGGCAAACAGGGGCCGAGAAATAGGGTTTAAAGGGCTTGAGGAACTTTTGGAACTTCGCAAGCTAGCAGACAGGGATCAAATTCTCCTCCAATTCAGCGGGGTTCAGCCCACTCTTGAGGAGATCAAGCTTTCTAAAGAGGGAAGGGTAGATGCTCTTATCCGAAGTACGGCTATTGAGGTCGGCGGGCTATTTGTAAGCGAGGACAGGGTGCAGTCTCTTATAGCTAAAGCAAAGGGGCTTAATGTCGAGTACATATATCCTAAAGTCCCGGACCCATCCGAACTTCCGCCTCTTAAAGTAGAGCATTTTTTTACGGATGATACTATGTCCGTACATCTCAAAAACGGGGTCCTCCCTATGGCCAAGAAAGGGCCTGTAGGGAATATACGCTATGTAAGCATTCGTGACGAACCTGCTACTTCTTCGGAGCTCTCCAGTATATCGAGAGAACTTATTGAAAGGGCTAGGCTGGACCCCGAGTCTTTTATAGAAATGTCTTCAAGTGGAGCTACTGTCCTTCAAATCCGGAACATGCGAATTGCAATTGCTCACCCGCCTTTCTCTGACGATATGGAAATTACCGTTGTCAGGCCAACTGTGGTTGTGGACCTTGAACATTACCGCCTGAGCGATAAACTCAAAGAACGGATTGTAAGCCAGCGCGGTATTCTTATCGCCGGCCCTCCCGGAGCCGGAAAGTCTACTTTCGCCGCCGGGGTTGCCCGATACCTGAACGATCATGGGCAGGTTGTCAAAACCATGGAATCCCCAAGAGACCTTCAGGTACCTCCCGAAATCACCCAGTATTCACCTCTGAATGGAAAAATGGAAAATACTGCGGATCTTTTGCTTCTTGTCAGGCCGGATTATACCATATACGATGAAGTCCGGAAGACCGGCGATTTCCTGATTTTTGCGGATATGCGGCTTGCAGGCGTGGGAATGATCGGAGTAGTACATGCAACCAGGGCAGTTGACGCAATTCAACGCCTGATCGGAAGGGTTGAACTGGGTGTAATCCCCCAGGTAGTGGATACCGTTATTTTTATTGATAAAGGAGAAGTTGCAAAGGTTCTGGTGCTTGAGTTTACTGTTAAAGTTCCTCACGGGATGACTGAACAGGATCTTGCAAGACCAGTAATTATTATTGCTGATTTTGAGACCCGAAGAGTAGAATATGAAATCTATACCTATGGGGAGCAGGTTGTTGTTATGCCAATAGGGCCTTCTACAGAAGTCAGGAAACCTGCCTGGAAGCTTGCGGAAGAGGAAATAAGAAATGTTATTGGCAGGTACGCGTCCGGTCCTGTTGAGGTAGAGATTACTTCAGACGACAGTGCAACCGTAAAGGTTCGGGAAGATGAAGTACGAAAAGTAATTGGCAAAGGTGGGAATGTCATTGACCGAATAGAAAATATCCTTGGGCTCCATATTGATGTAAGAGAGATGGAAACCGAGGCTCCAAGGGCTGCAAAAGGCCGGAAATATGGAGCTGAAAGCAGGGCTCCTCGGGAGAAGCAAAGAATAACCAGCTTTGAAGAGCCGCCTGCTGTCTCTTCAGTTCACCCTTTCATCGAAAGAGATAAGAAGCACCTTATTCTCGGGGCTCCGGAGCTTGCAGGAAAGGATGTGGAAATATATATCGAGGACCAGTACCTTTTCAGTGCAACAGTAAGCCGACATGGAGAAGTGAAACTAAGGGCAAATTCGGATCTTGCATCCGATATTATGGAAGCTCAGGATAGGGGAGAACATCTCGAGATCAGGCTGATCTGACCTTTCTCAGTTTCCTTTTCTGATCCAGGCTTTCCTTTTTTCCAGCTTTTCTCTTTCTTCTTTATTGCTCTTGTTCTTCTTTTCTTCTTTTACTTTTTCATCATTCTTTCTATTTTTCCTCCTTTTTACGTTTTCTCCTTTTTATTCCTTCTACTATCGACTTAGTTGTCGCTTACAGTACTCTCCATATCTCAAAAATTTTATATAGTGTTGGACCTGATTCTGTATTAATAAATTGTAGGGGTTATGGTTCAGTTGAATAAATTACATCATGCAGAGCCGGAAATCAGGGAGGATTTCCAGGGAAGGATTGAGATTTTTGACCAGAGTATAAGGAGTTTCGAAAAAAGACTTCGGGCGGTCGAGAGGCGCCTTTCTATGGAAGCTCCCCCTGGGATACAGGCTGGCAGGATTTTCTCCGGAAATTTCTCAGGTGTTTTCCCGGAGGAAAATGCAGGAACTACCGCTGCAGGTTCTGCAATTTTTCCACAAGTACAGTCTGTGTCCCCTGAGTCTTCCATCCGTGGAAATTCGTTTTTTTCGGACCTTTTTCCTTCAGTTTCCGAAGGAAATATTTCAAACTTTGGATTAAGTGCAGTACTACCTTCTGGTGACACGTCGAATCTTTCTGCGCTTGCTGTGGACAATTCCTCTGAGGTTTCCATGCCGGGTTATAAAATCAGGAACATAAATGAAGTCTTCTCCAGTATCTCCGAAAGTCTCCGCTCCCTTCAGGCTGCTATATCCGAGCTGTCGAATTTTACTCATAACAATCTTAAATCCGAGGTCGAAAAACTGGATACGGAACTTCGTGATCTTAAGGCTCAGGAAGACACAAAAACTGTATATATAAAGGAACTTGAATCCCGTATTGAAACCCTTGAGAACCAGAACAGGCTAACCCTCGGCTCTGTAAAGATTCCTTTTGAGATCTCAGGAGTTGCCGGCTCTTTAGCTCTTTTCCTTACCGGGCTCCTTATCTGGTCCGGTCGATGGGACATCATCAGGTCTCCTTATTTCTCCACCGGGCTTGCAGTACTGATGGCAGGAGCTGTTTTTATGAAGTTTTATTCGGTTAACCGGAGAAAGAAAGTACTGACAGATAAATCATGAAATAGAATAAGAGAAACTTATTAGGATATTTGTCAGTATTCCTGAATGGATTGTAAATTTACGTCCTCCATTTTTTGAGCTTTTTCATTCAGCCCTGACAACCTTCAAAAAATAGTCGCTGGTAAAATCCCTGTACCCTTCTCTCATTACTTTTACCTTGATATATCCTTCAGCTTTTCCCGGAGGCAGTTCGGGATCGGAAATCTTTAGCGTTGCCTTTCCTTCAGGGTCGGTAACGGTTGAGTACGCTTTTTTCCTGTCAGGGCTCCAGGCAATCACATTTGCATCCCCTATTCCGCGGTTCTCGCTGTCAAGCACTTTTACAGTCAAGTTCAGATATGTCTCTCCTTCAGGTGAAGTCAGGGAAAATACGCTGATATTTGTCGTTGCATACATGGGTTCTGGAGGAGTAGGGGCGTTGCTGATGGCCGAAAGGATAGCGTAAAATCCTATAAGGCCCATAACCGTAAGCACGACGATCCTTATTGGAAGCCCCAGAGTTCCTTTTTCATCACTTTTGAGCTTTCCACGCAGCATATGTGCCCCCTCCATATAGTTCTCTCTATGCAACTTTACTTCCGGAAGATGTATGGTCATCTGGTTTTGATAATCATTACAGTATCTTTCTTCTCATAATCGTAGAATCCATCGGCCAGGACCTTCAGGTCCATTGTTCCTTCGTTCTGGTTAGGATCAAGCCTGACCCTTGCATTGTCCGGGGTTGTCAGGTAAGTAACCCCGTCAGCACCCGTAGTATTCGATGCTGCCCCGCCCAGACCCTTCAGGATAACGTTTGCATTCCTTACCGGATTTCCGTCCTTGTCAGTTGCCTTTACCACTACGGTTATGGCAAAAGGGTTTTCTGCGGTTCTGGCATCCACTATTATTGAGTTCCCTTTCTCAAGAACACTACCTCTAAGCCCTGCACTTTCAACAAATACCGACATATCCTTTGTTGGGGTCGGCATGATAGAAATGAGAGTTGCAAGGGCAACCATCCCGACAACAAGCATGACTACAATATTTATCGGGAGTTCCATAGCTTTCTCATCATGTCTGAATAGTC
>CAYSZA010000078.1:0-10968 GCA_964435275.1 uncultured Methanosarcinales archaeon
GCATACCCGCAGTACTGTCCGAAATATTCCCGTCCCCAGTCTCCCATACAGCTAATGTTTGTGCAGGTTTCGAAGTAACTGTCGTCTATGTGGTAATGCTGGATGATCTGCCTGATATGGGTATCTACGGGGAAGGCTTCCATTTTCCCGAAAGCGAAAAGGAGCACGCAGTCGGCAACTTTTTCCCCTATGCCGCGGAGCCTCATGAGGCGTTCCCGCGCATACTTGTACTCCAGGCGGAAAAGGACATCGAGGTTCAGCTCGCCGGAAAACACTTCTTCGGCTGCGGCTTTTATGCTGTGGGTCCTGAAGCCCAGTTTGCACTTGTCAAGCGCGGCTGGATCGGCGTTTGCGATTGTTTCAGGGTCTGGAAAGCTAAAATAGCCCGGTTCGAGTTCCTGCCCGAAAGACCGGCTTAGCAGGCAGATTCGTTTCTGGATTGTGGGGATGCTTGAAGCGGTTGCGAGCATATAGGAGATCAGGCACTCCCAGGGGTCCTGTCGGATCAGGCGAAGGCCCCGGTATTTGCGGATAGCCCTGTCGATCAGCAGGTCACGGTTTATGTTTTCGTAGATTGAAGGCAGGTTGTCGTCCAGGCGGAAATAGCGAGAGAAAAACTCAGGCTGAAGGTTTGAATCTACAACCAGTTGTTCGTGGTCCTGCGAAAGTCGGATGACCTGGTCTCCGACAACCCCTGTCCACCAGTCACCGTCCAGCTCCCAGCGGAAGACCTGCCCGCAGTCGAGTGTATAGTTAAGGTCAAAAAGATCGGGTTTAAGCCTGTACATCCAGCTCAAGCCCCCTGAGGAAAATTCCTGCGGTTAATGTATCTCCCAGGCCGACCGTGGTTATTGGAGATCGGGAAAGCAGCGTTGGGAGCATGCAGATAACATAGCCGTCCCTGAAAGCATAAGCACCCTGCCAGAAAGTTTTTCCATCAAAGGCTTTAAGGAAAGATGAGATCTGCTTTCTTCCAAACGTGCTTTCCTGAAGTTTCGAAGCTTCTTCTGCCACGAATTTCCGCCCTTCAAGCCTGCCTGAAGCTGCATACACGCCTGCACATCGGACTCCGAACTCCAGGGCTTCAAGCTTTTCTCCGGCTATCTTCTGCAGAATTGAACTTTCGGGCTCATCCACATACGGTTCGGAAAAATCCGGTTTAAATACAGCCAGTGCATATTCCCTGGTGTGGATCAGGAGCCTTTTAAGCCCATGCCTTGAAGCAAGCTTCCACGCGGCATCGGCTACGTTTTCTACCTCCATATGCAAAATTCCTTCTCCGGGAACTCCGTGTAAGTTATATAGCATTGCAAGCTCGTCTTCGTTCATTCCAAGGCTGTCGGAAAGCTTTGCGAACTTCAGAAAGACCGAGTTTGCAATTTCCTTACTTGCAAAATGCCCGAATTCCAGGTGAATCCTTAGCTTATTATTCCTGGCCTTCCAGCTTTTGAGCTGGGAGAGGGTTTTATCAAGAATTGTTTTATAAGTGCTGCCGTCGGGATAGTTCTCAAGCAGGAGATGAAAACCCGATATGAGTACGCCGTCGATCTCGTAGGCATGTTGAAAGGCATACTGCTCAAACGCAGGATTGACAAAGAGTCTGAGATTTAAGTGATCGCAGGTCGCTATGAAGCGGTTTTCCCTCGGGACCCTTACCTCTGTCCCGTACAGGGAAAAAATCTCCCCTTCGGAAAAATCAAATACGAAATGTATGGGTTCCTGGCTGCCGGGGACGACTTCCCTGTTTTTCACATTGTTTTTCAAAGGTGCATCCCCTGTGTTTTTCTCTGGCTGCGTGAGACTGTCCGGAAAATAAATTGCTTTTTTTGAGAAGAGAGACAGCTGGGTTTTTGACGGCACTGCAACATTCGGAATTACCCTGGAAGCACCTAGCTGAGAGAGGGCATTTGCCATTATTCCGGCGTTTCCGCCCATTCTTACGAGGGATTTTCCGAAATAGCGGATTTTAAGAAACTCGAAAACGGACTGTTCAAAAACAAGCCACTCGGCTCCACATCCGTTTTTCATACAATAGGCAAGTCCTGCCGCAAAATCTGCTTCCGAAGTAATTTTCCCGGGGGGGTTCTTGATTTTACTAAGAATTTCAGCCGCTTCAAATGTTTCCAGCAATCTCGATACCTCAACTCCGCTGATCCGATATACCGAATCTATGTTGACATTGTATCCGCAAAGTATATTCATCTAACCAGTTCCTGTATCCATGCTATGGGCGGATTAAATGAAAGGGATTTATTCCCTTGCCTGCTTCTGTTTCATTCTTGCAAGCATGGCTGCAAAGGCTCCTGCCGAGATCGCATCCCCAATGCCGACTGTTGCTCTTGGCCTGTCCGCCACCTTGGACGGAATTAAAACAGCATCATGGTCAGGCCCGTAAATATATCCGTATTCGAACTCATCAGAACTGCAGAGTTTCCTGCCTGTGCAGTAAAGTTTGAAATTTTCCAGATCCTCAAGGCCTTTACTTGAGACCGGAACTTCCAGTCCGGCTTCTGCCTCATCGAGGTTCTCAATATTTCCATTAAGAGCCTTGGCCCCGGCCAGGGTTGAGGAAAAGAGCAGGGCATCCCTGTGTTCTTTAAGTGTAAGAGGGTGACCTTTTGCAAGGATACAGATATAAAATCCAAGAGAATGCACATGAACCCTTTCAAGCGACAGGTCGTTTAAAAGCTGGACAGCTCCCTGGTAAAGCGAGGTTATCCCGTTTTCTTCTTTTCTTATCACGGAATAAGAGAGTTCTTCATGCCCCAGTACATTGAGGGCGTTTGCAACTTCCACGGTATCAAGGCCCAGGGAGTGAACATGTTTGGCAACAATTTCTGTAAGGATAGCCTTTCTTATAACCCGGTTCTGGATGGATGTAAGTTCTACATGGATGCGAAGTTCAGGATTTAAAGCCTTGAGTTTTTCAATAACTTTTACAGAATGTGAAACGTAGTCCTTATACGTAGCTCCGTCCTCGTACTGCTCTTTTATCATCTGATAGCCTGAAAGCATCGCCCCGTCAATCGGGAAAAGGGAGCCAAGGTGTTCATAAACTTCCCTGTCCATATCCAGGCGGATCCATCTCGGGCGGGAGGAGATTATAAGGCGGTTATCTCTCGGCACCTTGAATTTACTTCCACCGCAGGCTATTTCCATGCCTCTTGAATACTCAAAGATCCAGTTGACCTTTGACTCAATTCCGGGTTTGAAGGCTTCCTGAGGGCGCTTGAGCACGACTTTCCCGCCTTCCACTTTGGGGTGCAGAAGATTTTCAGAGACTACAAAATATTCTGCCTGTTCTTCGGAAAGCCAGGGAACATATGCCACTACTTTTTTTAGCCCTAGCCGGGCAAGAAGGTTAGAAATTATCCCTGCCTGGCCGCCCATGCGCGCATAGTCGAAACCCAGGTGCTCTTTAAGCCATTCATGAGTATCTGAGGTATGGGTAGGGATTTCAGCAGCCTTGCCTTCTCGCATGGAAATCAGCAGGCGAGCCACGAAATCCAGAGGCTCTTTTATCTCCCTCGGATATGTTTCAACCCTTGCCTGGATCTCGACCTCGTTAAAAAGCCCTATAAGCCTTGACAGGTCTTCATCTGAAAGGTGCTTGATAGCATCGATATTACTGTTGTAAGCTACAAACATACCTTCCAGATAGGGAAGGGCCTTTTTCACATTGTAAAAAGCATCGATATGGCGCTGTTCCCATTCTTGTATATCCATCTAATAAACCCCCTGGAAATACGTATCCGAATTAAAAATAATTTTCAGGAATTAGGGGAAACCCGGATTTCTTTCCGAAGTAACCTTGCTTAAGTCATCTTGCTTACATTTCCTCTATTTCCTTTCAAGTTTGAGATATTGCTTCGAGCCGTATGTTCGGTTGATCCCGTTAAGTCGTATATTCAGCATTGATCCTGACATAATCATAGGTCAGGTCGCAACCCCAGGCTATTGCCTGCTCATTTCCCATATTAAAGTCAAGGGTAATGACAATCTCTTCATTTGACATTATATTTTTCAAAAGCCCGAGATCCGAAGAGCTGGAGATCTCACCGGACTCTACAAGCCTGACCTCCTCTCCTCCTCCTGAGAAAGAGAGGGAGAGTCTTTCCTGCTCAAGTTCCGCACCGGAGTAGCCTGCAGCTGCCACAATTCTTCCCCAGTTAGGATCCTTTCCGAAAATTGCGGATTTAACCAGAGGGGAACGTACAATAGCTTTTGCAGCAAGTCTTGCGTCTCCATATGTTTTTGCGCCTATTACCCTAGCTTCGATAAGTTTTGTAGCTCCTTCGCCATCTTTCGCCATTTTCTTTACAAGCTCGGTAAATACGTATATCAACCCTTCCTCAAAATCGTCCAGGCAATCCATACAGGGCTTGACTCCTGACTTGCAGGTGGAGGTAAGGAGTACCATATCGTTCGTGCTTGTGTCTCCATCAACCACAACCATATTAAAAGTTTTATCCACTGCTATTCTGAGAGCGGCATCCAGGACATCGGCAGGCACTTTTGCATCGGTATATGCAAAACAGAGCATGGTTCCCATATTGGGTTCGATCATCCCCGACCCTTTGGCAATGGCACCTATTCTGATTCCACAGTCCATCTCGATAGCTATTTCTTTTATAACCCTGTCCGTGGTCATGATCGCTTTTGCAGCTTTCTGGCTGCACTCAGGAGAACTGCCTAGCCCTTCAAGGACTTCAGGAAGGTGTTCCTCGATCAGGGGGACATCAAGCCTTCTGCCAATTACTCCTGTCGAGGCAACTGCTACTGTGTCAGGCTTAAGGTCAAGTTTCTGGGCAAGCATCGTTGCCATTTCCATAGCATCCAGAAAGCCGTCATCACCTGTAAAGGCGTTAGCATTGCCACTATTTGCAATTACGGCCGAAAGACGGTGATGAGTTTCGATTACTCCTTTACTCAGGGTAACTGGTGCTGCGATCACCTTATTCTTTGTAAAGACGCCTGCTGCAGGGCCCTCTGCAAGAATGACAGTCAATCCCATTTTTCCAGCTTTAATCCCGTTTGCAGATACACCCCTTACTGCACAGATTCCACCTTCTATTTGCTTCATGAAAGACTCTCCTTTTCCCTCAGAGCTTTGCAAGACCCTCAATAATATCGCCGCGAGTAACAATCCCTACCACACGGTTGTCCTCAGTCACAGGAAGCCTGTTGATCCTATGCCTTATCATATGCTCGGAAGCTTCTTCTACGGATGTTTCGGAAGAAATCGTGTGCACATCTTTTGTCATGATCTCTTCTATCTTTATGGAACCCACATCAGAAAGCATCTTCTTTGTTTCCTCCCAGCCAAGGAGTTCCCTGATTGGGACTTCTATGACCTCAAAGGGGCTTGGAAGCCAGAGTTCCCCTTTTTCGGGAAGTATTAGCAGTCTCAGTAGATCCGCTTCGCTAATGATTCCTACAAGCTCTCCGCTTTCAAGGACAGGAGCTCCACTGATACTATTTTCCTTCAAGATTTTTGCCGCATCCCGGACTGTATCGTCAGGCCTGCAGAAAACAACGTTTGGGTTCATGACATCTTTTACCTTCATCTGACTATACCCCTTGAGACAAATTCCATTCTTTACTTTAATCCGTCACCAGTTATATTTTCTCGCTTGGGCTTTATTCAGGGAGCCGCTGCAGGCAGCCAGAGCCCGCGTGTCTCGTCCAGCCCGAACATCAGATTCATATTCTGGATAGCCTGCCCTGATGCGCCTTTGACCAGATTGTCAATTGCCGAGAGCACTACAACTCTGTTGCTTTCTTTGTCTGCTTCAAAGCCTATATCGCAGAAGTTAGAACCCCTTACTGAGGTAAGGGAAGGAACTCCTGAAGGGAATCTTATAAACGGCCTGTCCCTATAAAATTCTCTATAAATTGTCTTTAAGTCGTCGGTGGAGAGAGGCTCTTTTGTAAAGAGATGAGCAGTTGTAAAGATCCCTCTGATAGAAGGAATCACATGTGGAGTAAAATTGATATTCCGAAGCTTCCCGTCCAGCGCTGTCAGTTCCTGGACAATTTCAGCCCTGTGCCTGTGGGCTGTAAGTTTGTATGGGATGATATTTTCTGCGAGGTTCGGGTAGTGTGAGTTCTCAGTTGGTGAGATGCCAGCTCCTGAGATTCCGGTCTTGGAATCAAAAACTGCAATATCAATAAGTCCCGCTGCCGCAAGCGGAGCTGCTGCAAGGGTTGCACCTGTAGGGAAACACCCTGGATTTGCCACAAAACTTTCTTCTGCAGCTTCGGGGTGAAGCTCTACAAGACCGTAAACTGCGTTTCTCGGGTCGCTGTGCTTTATCCCGTAGATTTTTTCAAATTCCGAAGTCTCAAGCCTGTAATCCGCGCTAAGGTCAATAACTTTGGTGTGGCCGTCAAGTAACTCAGGCACATAATTCATTGCGGACCCATGAGGCACTGCAAGAAAGACCACGTCACAGCGCTCCCTGATATACTCAGAATCAGGATTTTCATACTTGAGGTCCAGAAAACCTTCAAGATGCCTGTGGGTGCTTGTTATGGGCTTCCCTGCAAGGCCTCGGGAAGTTGCCAGCTCCAGTTTGACATTGGGATGATTGACAAGCAAGCGCAGGAGTTCTCCTCCTGTATATCCTGAAGCTCCTATTATTCCAGCCTTGATCATAATTGTCACTGCCTGTTAATATCAATACAAGATAATTAAATTTGTTCTTGGGAATACTAAACACAAAACTTTTTGTAATTAATATATCGTCACCGGTCCGCTGAAAAAGCTGTTTCCGGCTGTATGACCAGGTCTTTCCAATTTAAACTTACTTTTTTAAATTTACTTTTTTGAAGGGGGCGCAGTTCGAGGCGCAGTTTTCAGGATAGTATCATCAAATACGCTCTTCAGTAACCGAATCTCAGTGAAAACGCTGCTTTATAACCGATAATATTCAGTTTTTCTGTCCGGAGACCCGGACCCATCACTGGAAGCCCGCCCTCGCTAGACTAAGAAATTTACTTTCCCCGGCTTATAGTGTCCGGCAAGAAGCTGCCAGTCCTTCAGACAGTTTCGTTAACCGGAATAACCCCGTTTATTCAGAAATCTAATTGTCTTATTTTTATTGTAATTCTATGGAGAGCGAATCATATTTTTAATTTTAAGTCTGTAGAACTTAAATTTTTAAATATATAAGTGTATTCCATAAAGGGAAATTGAAGGCATTCGCAACGGAAAGGAAGGGTTCAAAGGTAAACTATTTTATCTTTAAAATTTCTCTTACTATACGAAAATTTGTGATATAGCTTCTGAACTGGCAGGAAGGAAAAAAACATGAACAGGAAAAAGAAAGTCTACCTTGCAGGCCCTCTATTCAGCCATGCGGAACTCGAATATAACCGCAAATTGAGGGATTTGCTGCTCAAGAAAGGTTTTTCGGTTTTTTTGCCCCAGGAAGATGCAGAGGGCACCATAGATGAACGCGAAAAGCAGAATCAGGAGTGCATTTTCAGGAAATGTGTGGGAGGCGTTGACGTCTCGGACCTTGTAGTTGCAGTCCTTGACGGAGTAGATGTGGACTCGGGAACTGCCTGGGAGATAGGTTACGCTTATGCAAAGGAAAAGCCTGTTATAGGGCTTCGAACCGATTTCCGGGATCTTTCGGACGGGATTGTTAACCTTATGGTAGAGATGGCTATAGTCGCCCTTGCCAGGGACGAAGATGAACTGCTTATGATTCTGGAAAAATTCCGGTAACTTCGGCCGGTCTCCACTATTTCTTATCCCGAGCCACTTTGGCCCGAATTATTTCTGGCTCTTAATCTCTTTTGTTCCGAACTATATTTGTTCCCGAACTAATTTGTTCCCGAACTAATTTTTTATTCACCCTAACATGCTACTGGAGTAAAGTTACCGGATGATATCAGATAAGATAAATATTAAGCGAGAAAAAAAATGTTGAGAACAGAATGTTAACAAGCGTTTGTTAAAAAGTTTCTGTCAAAGAGTTTCTTTAAGTGTGTTTTTGTTAACGAGTTTTAAAAATGACCTTCATCTATTAAAGTCTTTATAAGTTTCTTTTTTATTATTTATGTAATTATATCTCGATTGAGATAAGTTCTGAGTTAGATTCGGGAACAGAAGCGCGGATCTATAACGATTATTAAGTAAAAAAATTTTAATATAGAATGCCCGACATAATAACTACTGGAGGTTAAAATAGTGACCTTTGTAAATGGGTACACTTTTAGAAAAGTGAAAACTTCACATGGGCCTGACATGTACGTATCCAGATTTGGGAAGCTGGTAAAGGTCGTTCCATGCAGTCCACAAGTGGAGTTCTCTGAAAGATACACCAGTGACTTGATCCGCCAGATCGAGTCAACGGAGTAAGATGATAGAAAGCTTTTCCGACTTTTTCTTTTTAATTCGGACTTATTTTTTGAAAGCCCCTTTTCAGGCCGAAGCTTTTTCGGTCTGGCATTTTTTAGACTATTTTCCCCCTATATATACCTTGCTTTTTCCCGAACTTTTTATCTACAGTCCCCCAGGCCTGCGATTTTTTAAATTTCGTTAGATCGTATCAGGTTCTAATACTGGATTTAAGAGGATATTCCCGTAATTTTATAAATTAAAAAGAGGATATTCCTGTAATTATATAAATAAAAAGCCCTGAAAGCAGGAACCTGATAAATTGATCCGAAGTTACAGGAAAACCGACCTTGAAGAGATGGTAAGAATCTGGTATGAGGCTTCCGTTACTGCCCATTCTTTCATCCCGGCCTAGTTCTGGGCTTCGCATAAGAGTGCAATGAAGGAAAAATACCTTCCTTTTGCCGAAAACTTTATTTTTGAGGAACGAGGCCAACTCGCGGGCTTCATTTCCCTTGTAGGGGAAAGAGTCTGCGCCCTTTTTATTTCGCCTGAAATGCAGGGCAGAGGAATCGGAAAAGCTCTGCTCGAACACGCGAAAACCCTGAAAGGAAAGCTCTCCCTTAAAGTCTACAGGGAAAATGAACGTGCCCTTCACTTTTATGAGAATTGTGAGTTTACGGCAGCCGGGGAAGAACTTGACGAGCATTCAGGCTGCGTGCAGGTTTTGATGAGATGGGAAGGGGTTTAAAGCAGGTTTAAACCCGAAAAGGGTCAGGTTTTGAGGAATCCGGATTTTAGACCCTTTATGCAGTGTAAACGAAGCTCATCACTTTCAGCAAAATCGTGCTATTAAAGGGAAACAGCGATCAACACTTAAATCAACAATTTTATCACAGTATACAAACTATCGTGACTTATCATTTAAGCGTTGATCATTCATGGCAAAAAATACAGCAGGCTCAAACGGCGCAAATCTGGGGTTTGAAGAAAAACTCTGGCAGGCAGCGGACAAACTCCGAAACAACATGGATGCAGCAGAGTATAAACATGTGGTACTCGGCCTCATTTTCCTGAAATATATCTCGGATGCCTTTGAGGAAATGCACGAAAATCTTCTATCGGAAGTTGAGGAAGGAGCCGACCCGGAAGATCCGGAAGAATATCTTGCAGAAAATGTTTTCTGGGTACCTCCTGAAGCCCGCTGGAACTATCTGGAGAAAAGTGCAAAGCAGCCGACTATCGGAAAGATAGTGGACGACGCTATGACCGCAATCGAGCGGGACAATAATACCCTGAAAGGAGTGCTCCCGAAAAACTATGCGCGGGAAGGGCTCGACAAGCAGCGTCTGGGTGAACTGATTGATCTTGTTGGCACAATCGGCCTTGGGGATAAGGAGAGTCGCAGTAAAGACGTCCTCGGCCGAGTTTACGAGTATTTCCTCGGCAAGTTTGCAGACGCAGAGGGCAAGCGCGGCGGCCAGTTCTATACCAAGAAGTATCGTCAGGGTCCTTGTTGAGATGATTGAACCTTATCGCGGCCGAATCTATGACCCCTGCTGCGGTTCGGGCGGAATGTTTGTCCAGAGCGAGAAGTTTATTGAAGCCCATGAAGGCCGCCTTGAAAATATCTCCATCTCCGGCCAGGAATCAAACCAGACCACCTGGCGCCTCTGCAAAATGAACCTTGCTATCCGGGGAATAGACAATGACGGCATCAAATGGGGCGATTCCTTCCACTACGACCTGCATAAAGACTTGAAAGCCGATTTCATCCTTTCAAACCCTCCTTTTAACGATTCTGACTGGAAAGGCGAACTTCTTGCCGAAGATGCCCGCTGGAAATTCGGGGTCCCTCCTAAAGGCAATGCCAACTTCGCCTGGGTTCAGCACTATATTCACCACCTCTCCCCGTCCGGAATTGCAGGCTTTGTCCTTGCGAACGGCTCCATGTCATCAAACACCTCAGGCGAAGGTGAAATCCGGAGAAAGATCATTGAAGCCGACCATGTGGACTGCATGATAGCACTTCCAGGCCAGCTTTTCTACAATACAGCTATTCCGGCCTGCCTCTGGTTCCTGGCCCGCGACAAGCAGAACAGTGGCTTCCGCGACCGGCGCGGCGAAGTCCTATTTATCGATGCCCGGAACATGGGGGTTTTGCGGGACCGTACTCACCGCGAGCTTACCGACGAGGAAATCCAGAAGATTGCTGACACCTACCACGCCTGGCGAGGGGAAAAAATCGAGAGTGGAAAATATGAAGATCTCCCGGGCTTCTGTAAGGCTGCAACTCTTGATGAAATAAAGAAGCATGATTTCATCCTCACCCCTGGCCGTTACGTAGGTTTTGAAGAAACCGAAGACGACGATGAGGAATTTGAAGAGAAAATGGAAAGGCTGACCGCAGAACTTTCGGAGCAGTTCAGGAAATCGGAGGAGCTGGAGAAGAAAATAAAGGAGAATTTAGCAGGACTGGGGTATGAACTCTGAAGAAAGGGAATTAACAATATGAGATAGTAAATTGTTTGCTAACGTCTTTATTTATCATGCCATTTCAAGTTCGATTGTGGCTCTGTCTGGTCTGTCCAGGTCCTGTTTGAGAGTTGAAAAAAACC
>CAYSZA010000079.1:0-2617 GCA_964435275.1 uncultured Methanosarcinales archaeon
GCGCAACGTTTGTAAAAAAGCGGGAGGATGTGGAATGAGAAACTCAACTTACTTGAAAATGGCCCTGAACATGCTTCTGCACAGCAAACTTCGAAGCTGGCTAACTATTATAGGGATTGTTATAGGAGTCGGGGCTGTAGTCGGCATCCTCTCTCTTGGGGATGCTATGGAGGAACAGGTTCAGAGCAGGCTTGCCGAGATGGACCTGACAAAAATAACCATAAGCCCGGGATATACGAGGGCGATGTCAAATATGCCAGGGCACCCCGGAGACAGAGACAGTACGGCTACGGACTCCGAGTTAACAGACCATGATATTGATGTACTCCAGGGTATAGAAGGGATACAGTACCTGGCAGGCGAAATTTCCGGCAGTGAAGAAGTGGATTACGCAGGGGAGAATGCAACTCTCTCAATTACCGGTGTAGATCCTCAGGTCTGGAAATATATGACCACCCTGGAGACACAATCCGGAAGACTGCTTGAGCCGGCAGACAAATATGTAGCCGTTATAGGGAGTGAAGTTGCCAGCGGAATTTACGACCAGGACATCGGAGTCAACCAGGTGATAACAGTAAAAGGCAAATCAGTGCGTGTTGTCGGTATCCTGGCTGAAGAAGGCGGGCACGGGGACAGCAGTATCTACATGCCTATCGATGGAGCAGTAAACCTGATTGAGGATGCAAAAGAGGGCGTCTTTGATACGATTACTGTAAAAGCTAAGAGTGAGGATCTTGTGGAGACTGTAATGGAAGATATTACAGATAAGCTCATGGTCTCGAGGCATATTGTGCGCGAAGATGATATGGACTTTTCTGTGACAGCATCAAAATCCATGGCCGAGTCCGTTACCGAAATGACTTCTTCCATGACGCTTTTCCTTGGAGCGATTGCTGCTGTGTCGCTACTCGTAGGAGCTGTTGGAATTGCAAATACAATGTTTACCTCGGTCCTTGAGAAAACAAAAGAGATAGGAACTATGAAGGCCATAGGGGCGAAAAACCGGGATATTCTTATGATTTTCGTCTTTAATTCCGCAATGGTCGGTTTTGTCGGAGGGGTTTTTGGAGTTCTGCTGGGAGCATTTATTTCGACCCTGTTCCCAATACTTGGCATGACCATGATGAGATCCGGAGGCGATACAGGTATTTTGCTTTCTCCTCACTTGATGATCTTCGGACTTGTCCTGGCGGTAGTTATAGGGATTGTTTCAGGAGCCGTACCGGCATACAGGGCTTCTAAGCTAAAACCTGTAGATGCCCTGCGGTATGAATAATCTCAAAATTTGGTTGAAGATCAGAGAAAAGCTATAGAGAGAAAAGCCCAGGGAGGAGGCATTGAGAACCGAGAATGCTTCCTCCCGTTTATCTCTCTGAGTCAGCACTGCTACTGCGAAACCGCGCAGTCTTTTTTGTGTCCAAAACTTTCAGATAGTTTTTCCTGTATCCCTAAACGATGGAAGAACCCATCAGTAAACCTCATTGCAATTCCATTCTTTTTTAGGAAGCTATCATGAAAAAAAGTGATTAAGTTTCGAAGACAATCGGTCTTGTGCTTTCCCGAAAAATATAACTGATGTTCAGGATGAGAGAAGTTATTTTCTTCCCTGCGGTTTAAAATCTGGAAAACTAGGAAAATCTCGTGAGAACTCATAGTATATACATCTTTCGAAGTCGAAAACTAACATGATTTTTATTCTAAAACGTTATGTCCTTCTTATTTTTTAGTCCAGTCAAATAACGTAAATGGGGCATAAATGTAAATATTACTTATAAAATATTATTCAATATATCTGTTCCGAATCATCGAGGTTTTCAGGTTGATTTTCAAGAAAATACCCATGAAGATATATGAACACTTCCACAAGATGTTCATTGGGAGTAGTCAAAGTACGTTTAATATCTGCAGGGAGTGCGGGGGAGCCTGCGAGCATAATAAGATTGGTACTCTGCTACCCGGGGAAGAAGAGTATATGGCAGAAAAAATGGGTATAAGCGTTTCGGATTTTAAGATTCGTTACCTGGATCTTCTGAAAATGGACGACGGAACCGCGATACAGGTCCTGAAGTTAGGTAAGTTATGTCCTTTTTTAAATGAAGATGAAGTCTGCGAGTGCCGGAATTTTAAGCCGATAATGTGCAAAGTCTACCCTGTAACTTTTACGATTGAAGATGAAAAAGTAAATTTTACAATAGATAGCTGGTGTAAGTTATCGAGAAAGCAAGCATGCAGGCTTTATTTTGAAACCGCTATACCGCTTTTATCCAGCCTTGAGCTTCCTATAGAGTGGTTAAGGCATGTAATTAGTTATGATAATCTCTGTTTTGACTATAACCAGCTGGAAAAGTACAGGCGCGGAAAAAGTAAATATGCGGTTTTCTCACTGGATGAGTTATTGAGTTTGCAGAAAGCCGAGATTGGAACTGCCAGCCTGTGTATTGATTTCGGTCAGAAAATTGAAGAGCCCATTCCTTACTTGTAGCTGGAATGCTTTTACTTCAAGTTCCACATGAATCTGAACTAATCTGTGGCACAAATTAAGTGATTTTAACTTTCGTTAGCCTTATGTTTTATCCTGCTTATCTTTCAACCCTATACTAATTATCCAGTTTCGTAG
>CAYSZA010000079.1:2717-7918 GCA_964435275.1 uncultured Methanosarcinales archaeon
CTGATTGCTCCTGAACCAGACATACCCGCCATGCAGTTTGACAATCTGCTTAACCAGCGAAAGCCCCAGCCCGGTTCCCTGGAATTGCTTGGACAAGAAGGGATCAACCTGGCTGAAAGGCTTGAAAATTTTGCTACTGTCTTCGGGTTTAATACCAATTCCCGTATCAGTGACCGTTATTTCGACCATATTTCCTTTTTTTCTTGCTCCTATTTTTACAACTCCGTTTTCAAAGGAGAACTTTATGGCATTATCCACGAGGTTGTACATTATCTGAACGAACCGGGCTTCGTCAGCACAGATACTGGTAAGGTCATTAGCTACGTTTATTTCAATTTGAATGTTTTTCCGGTCGGCTATAGGAGACAGAAGATTTTTTATTGTGTTAAGCTTGCTGGCAAGTTCAAACTGTTTATAACTCAGTTCCAGTTTTCCGGCTTCTATTTTAGAGAGATCCAGGATGTCATTTATCAGATTCAGGAGGTGTTTTCCGCTCTTTGAGATATTTCCTACGGATTTTAGCTGTTTTTCATTCAGTTCGCCATACACCTGTTCATACAGCAGGTCAGAAAATCCTATTATTGAGTTAAGCGGGGTTCTCAGTTCGTGGCTCATATTTGCCAGAAAATCGCTCTTGGTACGGTTTGCTGCCTCTGCAATCTGCTTTTCCTGCAGGAGCTTTTCTGCAGCTCTCCTTTCCGTAATATCTCTACAAGTTTCGAGGACCCCAATTATCTTTCCGTCATCTTCGGTTACAGGGATTGCCTGGACAAACCAGACCCTGCCGTCCTCTGAAGTAAATTCTCCTGAACTTTTATTGCCTGTCAGGAAAATCTCTTCAAGCTGCAGACGCTCAGATAACGGGCTATTTATGCCAGGACTATTTTTAAGGCATAAGCCCACTGCTTTTTGAAGATCCATCTCCATGCATTCAAGGGCAGCCTTGTTTGCCCAGATAATCTTAAGTTGAGGGTTTACGAAGATAACCAGCTCATTGAGAGAGTCGAGCAGAACTTTCTTTTCTCGTTCCTGCGCCTTTAATTCCTGCTCTGCAAGGTCGATTTCGTTTAACATCCCGTTTATTTCCTTTGAAAGACGATAGAGCTCATCGTTGTCTTTGAGAAACAGTCTTCTGGAGAGATCTTTTTCCGACCTGACCCGGGTAACGAAATTATCAACTTCTATCAACCTTGAAATGAATAACCTGTCAAGCGCAAACTTAACTCCAATGCCTGTCATAAGACCGGTTAGCAAAAGGAAAAAATACATATTCTTCAGGGTTTTTTCGCCATTTAAGTAAAGTTTTCTTGGAAAATCCGCTCTCATAATGAGGGCAGGCTTGCCTGAGATATCCATTAACTCAAAATAGCCAGCTATCCTATCTTCGCTAAGGGGTTCGACAATAGTTTTGCCCGAGTTTTCTGAAAAGCTTTTGGACTTAATCTGGAAATCAGGAGGCAGATCGTCATCAACACTATACATCAAAAGTGAAGAGCGGGTGGTTTCTTTGAAGTTGTCAAGAAGGTCATTGTCAAAGAATCTCCCAAAAATCACAGTGCCCTTTACAGGACCTGTATAATTTGTCGTAAGGATAGAATGACATGAAACAAACATGGGTTTTCCATCGAGCAGGACAAAACCGCTTATAGTGTCATTTTCTTTTTTTGTAAGAAGGGTTCCGTTTTCTACCAGTCTAAGAAGGTCCTCAGGAATTGGCTTTTCCTCTGCAGTATTGATGTCTACCGATTTTGCATAAACAAGAGACCCAGAGCTATTCACAAAAAGCATTACATTAATCTTAAGCTCGGCAAGAGTCTGGTTCTGAATGTTTACATCTATAAAACGCTGGTTTCTATCTTCAATAAATCTGTAACAATCGTTCCAGCAGGCCCAGTCTTGGGCTATATAATCAAGATATCCCTGCTCGGTTGAAACGGCATTGTGTACCCTTTCTACATTCTGCAGTGTATCCGTTTCTTCAAGCTCCAAAAAATTGGCAAGCTGCATGCTATGAGTTACTGTAAATGCAGCCGTAAGAACGGCAAAAATTAAAAGGGTTACTAATAGAACCTTTTTACTGATATCTATTCTGGACACCCCAAGGAATTTGGATTCTAGAAAGAGTATAGAAGTAATATATTATTTGATATTAAAAAGGTGAGGAAGTATATAAAATTTGGTAAACATTAAAAGTAATTTTAGGCCGGTCAAAGCCTATTTTTCCTATTTTATCTCTCAGTTCATCCGAAAAGTTAACAGGAATTTAAATAACTATTCAATAAAACTCGAACAAGCTTTCTCGTATTATTTTCCAGTTACACCATTTCGGGCATTCAGGTAGGACTGTTCGGTAATTTCCAGGTCTCCTTTAAGTTTCACAACTTTCATGCCAAAGGTAGAGGCAAACTCTTTAACATTTATATGGAAATCCGGATCATTTATGAGCCCATTATCGATTTTTGCAGCCAGGCAATAAAGTGGATTTTTCAGGTAATGCCTGTTGACCTTCCGGCCCGCGTTTTCATTTTCCAGCCTCTTCCAGCTTGAAGCCCACATCGGGGTCAGGTAGATTGTTCCCGTGCCACGGAATTCGGTCATGGCCCTGGCATAGGCTTCGTTTCCTCCAAGTGCTAAACTGATGCAGTCTTCTATGGTTTCCCCATTTCTGTCCTTCAGGAAAAAAAGCGGACATCCAAGGTTTGATAAATCTTCTTCCAGTTTTCCAAGTGCCCGCCCGCAGGTCCCATAAAAAACCAGAATTCTATCCGAGAAGGAAGCCATCTCACGGACATTCCTGTATACCTCTGCTTTCAAAATTTCAAGATCAGAGTGAAGGCCAAGGCTTAGCAGATTTACAACAACGCTTACCTTTTCTGCAGGTTTCCTTTTCCTGCAAAGCCTTCTGAGTAACGGAAAGCATGAGAAAAGCCCTGCGGGAGCTCCAGAATCAGGATCGGATCGGCCTTTAAGGAGCATTGGGACACGGTCCAGAAAAACTATCCTCGGGGTGAGGTTTCTTAACCTGAGCTTCCGAACGAATCCTGAACTGTCCCGGTTTTCCACAACGATTAGCTGCTGTAACTCGCAGTCTTTTGATAATACATGTACAAGCTCATCTTCGAGCATCCCGCAGGCAATAATGCTCAGTACAGGCATGTTTCAGAGATCCTTTCTTGTAAGTCTTTATTTCTGTAATTCTTTGTCATAAGTCTTGATTTCTGCATAGTAATTCTACAGTAAAATCCGGGTACTGGCGGATTTATTCCAGGAAATAATACAAAGATTCGCAGCCATTCACAGATAAAAAGCAATAGCTAAATTCGGAGATTACTGGAAGTGATCACGAAAGAAAGTAAGTGCGAACATGGAAGAAAGTACAATTTTCTCAGTTCTATTTTTTCCATTTCTCTTGTAGCAGTATTATTAAATAAATCAGTTATATAATTTAGCTATAACTGGTCTAAATGTAAATGGTTCAGATATAACTGATTCGACTGCTTCCGTTTTATTTTTAGCACTTACTATCCTAGTTACTGCTATAAGATACTTAGTATCTTACATCACTCTAAATATCTTATAACATTGTATCTTATTTCTTATTCCTCATCTCTTTTTACCAGTTTGTTTTTGTTTATTCTTTCTTGAATTTACAGGGAGTTTTTTATCAGGAGTGACTCCGTAATATTTTGTCCTTGCGGCTCCCCAGATACAGCCGTTTTTCCCAAAGATCTTCAGTTCTATATTCTGGATAGTTTTGCAAATTTTGTTCCCTTCTCTTGCACCCTTGCAAACTATACAGAACTTTTCACAAAAAACAGGGGGCTTTCCCTTATTTTCAACCATTTCGACGCGCCAGCCATCACATATTTTTTATATACAGGTACTACGGGTGCTTGTCCATATATCGTACTGATGTTTCCCTGATGCAGTATGGTTTAATTCGATCAGAGTAACTTTTTTCCTGCACCAGGACCGGGGGCGCACTGGAATACTTCGGTAATCCTGACTTCGACAAGATTTTTTGCAGGAAGTCCGGGTTTTGCCGCATGCACAGTTGCTTTCATTTTTTCAAATTTTTCTCCGGAATTAAGAATCTCGGTTTTGCCTTTTATCTGGAAGCAGCCCCCGGTGTCCGGTCCCCATATATAGATCGCCACATTTGGATTTTCTTCAAGGTTTGAGAGGGATTTGACCATGAAGTTATCTGCAATCCAGATCGTTTCATCGTCTACAAGCTGGCAGAACCCCATTGGCACTACATTGGGAATTCCTTCTTTTGAGGCTGTAGCTACGGGAAAAATCTTTACTTTTGAAAAAGCACTTTTCATCTCTTCACTTAATTTCACCATGGTAATCACCATCCAAGAAGTTGCAGTACAAATTTATATATTTAAGCGTCAGAGTTGTGTACTGAAGATCGAATTTGTGTATTTCAATAACCTTTATGAAATAAGGTTAATTAACAGCTTTTAACCAAAACAGGGAAAGATTTTGAGACTTAACGATAATACAAGGAGTTTGGAGGCCGAAACGCTCGAAAAAAATCGGCTCTCAAAACGAAAATATTATTAACTGGAAGTGCTGGTTGCAAAAATATAATTTTCTTCCAGGATACTCAGATGAGCCCTATACCTTGCTTACGAACACACTTGCACGAATCCGTGGAAGATCATGTTCATCAACGCAAATGAACTTCTCGAAGTCCTGAGAAAACGCCGCATGTAACGTTCCCTTCTTGAAATTATACAGCCGGATTGCGAAATATAGGAGCACTTTTTTATTCAAAGATACGGACGGATTGGGATCTCAACTTATGAATTTCCTGTAAGTAAGTAGCTTCTGCCTGTAAGCAGGAATTTCTGGGCATACTTAAGGTTTTTGGGCCGCTCAATAATCCGATATTAACCCTATCCGACACGCACGAAAATTAACTTTTTAACGCCACCCTTTCCTTCTTTTAACAAGCATATATCTGCAAAAGCAGATAGGATTATATAAAAAGAATCTATATTGTGATATGAAAAATTTATGGTAAAGTATATCTTTTGATTATATATTTGGGGGGAAGATATCACGAAATCTGGAATTCTTATAGTCTTACTTTTAGCAGTAATATCATTTATTTCCGGCTGTGCGGAAAATGCTCAGGAAAATGAGACCAATAACTGGGAAGAAGGGGTAACTCCAGAAGGGGTAACTCC
>CAYSZA010000079.1:8018-10897 GCA_964435275.1 uncultured Methanosarcinales archaeon
CAGGAGTATGAAAATAGAGAGCAGGAGTATGAAATAGAGAGCAGGAGTAGAAGCAAAGCTTATGCTGATTTGCTTCTTTCAATCCTTTTTATATCCTTTATGCCTACTCGCCACCCAATACACATCAGGTTTTGCCATTCAGGCCTTTTTCTATTTTGTTTTGCAATTCAAGTTTTTCTTCTGTTTTTTCAGTTAAGTTCCTGCTATATTTATTAGTCAGAGTTTACCAAAAAATTAAAACAAAGGTTTTCAGAGGTTTACCTGCTCCCTGTACCCGAACTTAATACTGTAATCCAGATAATAGACAACTTCTGGCTCAATTTTTATCATGATACTGTCCGGGTCAGGTGGCATGTCTGCGGCAATCGGAAACTTGGCTGCCAGAATTTCCCCTACTTCTCGCAACTCTTCTTCATCCTCAATTATCGATGCCCTGCCTTCAATCTGAAGGGCCTGCATATTAAACCAATCCGGATCATCTTCATCGACCGTATATGCCACATATGGATTCTGCATGATATTCTGGACTTTTCGGGTATTTTTGTTGGTTGCCATATATACAACTGCACCTTCGGATACGTATGCCATTGTATGTGCCATTGGCCTGCCCTGCGGGCTTATAGTTGCAAGGTTCAGGTAGTAATGATCTGAAAGGTATTCGTAAATCTTCTCTTTAAGTCCTTCTGCCATAGTCCCCACCAAAATTTTGTAACTCTCAGCTAAAATTCCATCGGATTGAGTTTTTACACAGGGTCTGTCAGGACACTGTAAACCTCAAACAGTTTTTCCAAACCCTTGGTGTAATTTTCCAATTCCTTGATACTATTCCAGTCCTGTAATATAAAAGGGAAAACTCCATGTATCCTTTCTTTCCCCTATACAGTTTAGAGGGACAAAATTTATAAATTTTACTTATATCTACAGCTAACGGGAATATAAATATTATAGTTATGCTATCTTTCTCTGTAGCATGCAAGAAAAATAGTAAATCTGGACCGGGAAAAAGTACCTGATAAGACCTGTGGTTACATCAGGTCCATCTTCTGTATTTCTCCCTTATACAATCGAACAAACCTATCTTCTTCCCTGAAATCTTCAAAAAAGGATTGAATGGGCTTTATGAAAATATCGAAAAGGTAAAAAGTAATTAATATTTAAGGTTTTCTTTTCTTTACACATTCTTTTAGTTTTTCTTCAAGGCGGATACGAGAGATGAAGACTCCAAACTGCGTTGCAATGGTCTCGATAACAGTGCGCACGCTATCAGGTAACTCGTACTCCTGGCTCGAAGCAAGATAGAAAGCTGCAATAACCTTTTTTCCTGATTTAACCGGGATAATTGCGGTGGCCCTGAGGTTTTCGTGCCTGAGCGTTTCGTCTTTCGAGGTAAGGAGAAGGTCTATATGCTGTTTGTAAACCGGCTGCCCTATCATAACAAGTCTGACGTTAGGAGAATTTCCACTAAAATAGGAGGCATGCTCGACAAAATTGGGAGAAAGACCGCGGTGAACAGCAAGCTTCATATCTCCTGTTTCTTCATCTATGAGATAAATACCTCCGGCATTGATTTCATCGATCTGAAGACAGGAATCCAGCAATCTCTCAAGAGTTTCGTTCAGGCAACTGGAAGTGCTGAGGGCGATGCCAAGGTCCCTCTGAATGTACAACAATTTCTCCTTCCTTTTTCGTTCAGTAATATCCAGAATTATTCCTTTAAGGTACTTTACAACTCCGTTCTCATCGGCTTCAATAAAAGTTCTTTCATCAACCCAGCGTACTTCCCCTGACTTTGTGAGGATGCGGTACTCCTGGGAAAAGTCTACGTAATCCTCCTCGATCCTTCTTAAGAGTTCTCTTTCAACTCTCTCCAGGTCGTCAGGATGCACAATATTCCCATACAGGATTTTTCCTGATGTAAATTCTTCTACAGTATATCCGAATTGTTTTATGTTTTCGGAGACAAACTCGGCAGGCCAGTACTTTTCCGGTCTCCAGAGGAAAACTGTCACAGGAACTTTGTTTATTACTGAGATCAGCTCCTTTGCCATCTCCAGCGCGTTGCATAAAGCTATCTCATTAAGGTATTTACAGGCTTTTTGCCTGCCGTTCCCATTCTTAGCCGAATTCGAAACTGCTTTAGACATTTTATTCTCCAAGATAAAAATTTTTCACAGAAAGCTATGAGAAAGTTCGCATATTTAGATTTTTTGCTTCACAAATATAGAAGTACGCAATAAATTAAAAAGCTTGTGATTCGAGTTTCAAAAGGTATCGTAACGCAGAGACTTGAAAGTTAAACTCCATCAAAAGATCCATGAGTAGGAATGCATGAAAAAAAGAGATTACAAGGGAAAAATATATAAATAAAATCAGGATTTAGTGAATTTTAAAATGTAAAAATATAATATGTAGGTTTCCTTAAATTGTGTTTATACTTTTTCCTGCAAGCTCATCTAAGCATGCAGATCCAAGCTTCATTATAAATGCAGGCCTCAGCTTCCTTGTGAATGGCCAGTTATCCAGCAACACTTTTTTCTTAGGCTGCTTCTCTCAAGCCTTCTTCTTTTTCAGACTTTTTTTCGAACTTGGTTCTCTTTCTCAGATTACTTGCTTTCTCGGACTTGCCTCTATTTTTAATGCGCTTCTTTTCTCAGCTTCCGGAAGAGGCCTGATCTTGTCTACCTAAAGAATAATCCTATTGTTAAACAGTCTAATTTTTGAATAACCTAATTGTTAAATAATCTAATTTTTAACTAATCTAATTTTTAAATCCACGAGGTCAATTTGAGATATAACCAATGTTTTACCAGTGGATAATTATGCTGTTGAAAATCTGCTGAAAAGCTATTTTCTAAATCTATTTCTTTCATATTGTTGAA
>CAYSZA010000080.1:0-10863 GCA_964435275.1 uncultured Methanosarcinales archaeon
CACTCTTTGTGAGACTGGTCGCACTTTGTTATCAACTCGAATACTTTTCTATACGTCTATAGTAATCAGAAGAGCTAATAAAATTAACCCCATAAACCAGGCCGAATATTCGAATGCGAAAGGCTCACCTTCCTCGTGAAACTAATAAACTGTCTTCTAAAAATTTGTCTTTATGCTGCTTCTGGCGTAACTCTCTAAAATGTTTGTTCTAAGGAACTCAGGTAATCATTATATATTCCGATCTTCAATGTAACAATGTATATGTCCTGTGGGATATTACATGAGTGTAAAATATTTATATGAGTAATCAAATAAGTGATTTGCTATTTGAATTATACTTAAATTAACAGTTATGTAAAACAACAGGCTTTCTACAGATTCTAATGTTAGAATTCCGGGATTGTAGTTCTTTACCGACGCATAAAGGTCTGATCTAAAAGAGAAAGCTAATATATTAGATAAATAATATAAAACTCTTAATTATTGAATCGAAAGTTATTTTCAAACTTGTTTGAAAATTTATCAATAACGTGAGTAAATTACCTGGCTAATATATTTATGTATAAATTCTCAGAATTATACACCAATATCATGTCGGTAATTCGCAGACTAACGATTAAGAATTCCAGTGCCTAAATAAGGTAGTTTCAGAGTATGATTTTTATGTTTACTATGGAGAATACGGAAGGTTTCGACCAGAAAACTCTTGATAAGATGAATGCTGAAGTTAAGAAAACTATGAGCAAGTACGATCCAAAGTCGAAAGATTATAAAAGGTTATTTGAACAGGTTGAAGACCAGGTCTTTGACAAGTACTGTTCCGAAGTGTTCAGACCCTCTCTCAAACTTTGATAATTTACCTTAATGGGTTTTACCGTTGAAGTAAATCCCTTGCAGGTAAATTTTCTTTTATTTTATCTTTATTTTATCTTTTTCTTGAATCTTAATGACTTTAAATCATGTATCTCCCACCTTAGTTTTTCGTCAACTGTATCTCTATTGTCTTCGTCTTTTGTTAGCTATGTTCTTATTATCTTCATTTTTTGTTAGCTGTGTTATTACTATCTTCATCATTTACTACCGTGATTCTCTTATCTTTTTAATCGCGGTATCTTCCATTATCTATACTCCCAATTCTTTTTGTCAGGTTTCGGGATTGATTTGTACCGATAACTTTTTTATGTCCCTTCTCTTATTTTCAATTATGTTTACTCGCAGCAAAACCAGAGCTCTGAGTCTTTTCCTTCTCGTTATGCTTTTGTTTGTCCCGGTAGCAGGCGCAGTTTCAAACGCAGGCGATATCAAGAAAGCTGAACCTTATAAAGCGCCTGAGAATTCCACTATTGAAAATGATCTTTTTGCAGAGCTGAGTGCAAAAGCCGAGCTCTATAATGAGAACTTCGATAAAGTTCCTGAAGTCCTTAAAAGGCTTGTAGCCAGTGAGGAGATTGCCGGGAAAATTAAGCTTGAGAACGGCGAGATGCTTTACGTGACTTTACTTATGAGAGGAGGAGAAATAGGAGACTTTTATACATATGATACTCCTACCGATCCCAAATCAAAGTTCGGTCCTTCCATAACTGTAGAAACCGATGAAATAACCATAAGAAAGATACTTGATTCGAAAAAGCCCTTGAAGGAAACCGTAAAAAGTATGAATGACGATTCTTTTAAGGTGAAAACTGAAGGATTCTTCCGAAACGCGATGCTCCTAGCCTTAAAAAAATTTTATAACTAAAACAGCTTTATTCCTGAGCCCGATAAAAAATTAATTTGAAATGCCCTTTTCCCGGGAAAAGGGTTCCAATTTTATTTTCAGAATAATTTCTGATTTTGTTTTTCAGAATATCAGTACCCAGGATTAATGTTTGACAATTTCCCCAGGATACGTAAATCTTCCTTTTTCCATTATCACACCGATATTTATACTTGTATTGATACCGGTATGTACATCATCTCCCATAATCACTCCGAGTTTTCTCCTGCCTGAGTCAAGAATCCTGCCTTTTATCATTACTTTTATGTTTTTCCCATCATGGCGGAGGTTCGCAACTTTCGTACCCGCCCCGAAATTGCAATGGCGTCCGATAATGCTGTCCCCTGTATAACTCAGGTGCCCTACATGGGTATTTTCCATGATAATCGAATTTTTTATTTCGACGGCGTTTCCTATCCTGACATGGTTCCCGATTGCAGTGGAAGGGCGGATAAAACAGTTAGGTCCAATATCGCAGTTATCCCCTATTATTACCGGACCTTCAATATAAGAACCGTTCCTAATAAGCGTACCCTTTCCGATTACAACCTCCCCTTTTATGGTTGCATTCGGTTCCACGACACCTTCACAACTTCCCTTAAGGTCTTTTAGGAGGTATTCGTTTGCTTTCAGAAGATCCCAGGGATACCCTATATCTATCCACCTGCCTTCGAGGGGGCTATATCCCACGGCTGCACCAGTATCTATCAGCATCTGGATTGAATCCGTAATCTCTAACTCATTTCTCACTGATGCCCGGGTTCTATCAATAAAATCAAAGATGGATTCCCTTAAGCGATATATTCCGGCATTTGCAAGATTGGTAGGAGGATTTCTAGGTTTTTCTATTATCCTTACAACTTTGTTATTCTCGGTTTCAAGCACTCCGAAATTCGACGGGTTTTCGACCTCTTTTACGCAGATGACAGCTTCTTCTGTCCTTGAAAGCAGGGCTTTTAAGTCTTCCTGTTCTATAAGCATGTCCCCGTTAAGTACAAGAAAAGTCCCTTCAACATAGCCTTTTGCGCAGCCTATTGCATTTGCAGTTCCTAGCTGCTCTTTCTGCTGCACATACTCTATGCTTACTCCCCATTTGCTTCCGTCCTCGAAGTACTCCCTTATCTGCTCCTCGAGATAACCTGTAATGAAGACAAAGCCTTCAATGCCTGCTTTTATGGCTGAATTAATTATATGCTCGAGGATGGGTTTATTTGCGACCTGGAGCATGACTTTAGGACAGCCAGAGGTAAGAGGTTCCATCCTTGTGCCTTTGCCTGCCACAAGGACAACGGCTTTCATTTAAGCGCCTCCTTTACTATTTTTTCAGCCATCTCAAAAACTTCATCAACATTCTCCCGGGCTTCAGCCGTAATTCTAACTTTTGCCTCCGTACCTGAGGGGCGGACAAGTACCCACCCATTATCCATTTCCACACGGATGCCATCAATATCAAGAACCTTTCCCAGGGGCTCGAGTTTAACCTTTACTTTTTCCATAAACTCTGCCTTCTTTTCGTTTGCACAGGGTAGAGCTCCTCTTTTTGTGGCATACCTGGGAAGCTCTTCTCGTAGCTCACTTAATTTTTTTTCCTTCACAATCTCAACAAGCTTTGCGGCTGCGTAAATCCCATCCGGGCAGTAGGAAATTTTCGGAAAAATCCAGCTTCCTGATGGCTCCCCTCCGTAAATAGCACCGCACTGTTTTATTCCCTCAGCAACATACACATCCCCTACCCTCGTCCTAACGATTTGCGAACCCTTAAGGAAATCATCAACCATCATCGAAGTGTCCACAGGCACAACGACTGTCCCTTTGCTGCCACTACATTCAAAAAGCCCGAATATTGCGAGCAGTTCATCTCCTGAAACAAAATTACCCTTTTCATCCACTGCCATCATCCTATCTGCATCACCGTCGTGCGCAATTCCAAGATCGGCTCCGAAATCCACAACAGCCTTTTTGAGCATGGAAAGGTTTTCATCGTTCGGCTCCGGGTTTCTCGCAGGGAAATGGCCGTCAGGCTGGGCATTCAGGGTTATTACCTCACAGCCCAGTTCCTGAAGGAGATAAGGGCTGATTGTCCCTCCTGCTCCGCATCCGCAGTCCAGTACTATTTTCAGGCTGGAACTTCCTACGAGCTTTTTGATCATATTCATATGGGCCCGAATGGCATTCCCGTCTTCTTCGAATTTTCCTATCCTGTTCCAGGGAACTCTGGAGAAGTTTGCATCTTCAATAGCTTTCTCAATCTCGTCCTGCTGGGCTGAGTCAAATGCCATGCCGTCAGGGTTCCATAGCTTAATCCCCACATATTCAGACGGGTTGTGGGAGGCTGTAACCATTACCCCACATTCGTAGTATCTGGCTGCATATGCCAGGGTCGGGGTTGTAACGAGGCCTATTTCTGTAACAGCACAGCCTGCTGCAGTCATCCCTGCAATCAGGGCATGCTCGATCATAGGGGCCGAAACTCTCGGGTCCCTCCCGATAACTGCAGTCTTTTTCCGGCTTCCCAATACAAGCCCAACATTAAGTGCAAGTTCGGGCGTGATTTCTTTATTTGCTATTCCTCTTATTCCTGAAGATCCGAAGAGTTTCATATGTCCCACTCCGAGGTTTCCTGAATCGTGTTTTTCCTGGATTCTCTTGATTTTTCAATTTTTAAGTTTTCAGTCTTTCATTATTCTACGGTGACACTTTTTGCAAGATTGCGCGGTTTGTCAATCGAGCATCCCCGGGCAAGAGCGGTGTAATAGGCAAGTAGCTGGAGCACTACAACACTGAGCAGCGGAGAAAGCAGTTCACTGCTCTGAGGAATTGTGAGGACAATGTCTGCATATTTTCCGATTTCAGTGTCTTTGTTATCGGCCACCGCGATAACCGTCGCATCCCTTGCTTTTACTTCTTTTATATTGCTCAAAACTTTTTCATAGGTTTGCCCTCTTGTTGCAATGGTAACAACAGGAGTTCCGTTTTCAAGCAGAGCGATTGGCCCATGTTTGAGTTCGCCTGCGGCAAAGCCTTCAGCATGCAGGTATGAAATCTCTTTTAGCTTGAGAGCTCCTTCAAGGGCAATCGGATAGTTCAGGTGTCTTCCGAGGAAGAAGTAACTTTTTGCGTGAGCAAAACTCTCTGCACATTCCCTTACAGCTTCTTTCTGGCTAAGGATCTGCTGAATCTGGCCCGGGACCTTTCTGAGGTCAGTAATGAACCCTTTAACATAGTTAGGACTTAACTTGCCTCTTGAGAGAGCAAACTTTACGGCAAGCAGATAAAGAAGTGTGAGCTGGGTACTGAAAGTTTTGGTTGCAGCTACTCCTATCTCGGGCCCCGCTCTGGTATAGAGTACACTGTTAGCTTCTCTTGTAATGGTGCTTCCCACAACATTTGTAATCGCAAGCGTGGGGCAGTTATACGACATTATTTCCCTTACGGCTGCGAGGGTATCTGCAGTTTCTCCGGACTGGGTGATTGCAATGGCAAGAGTCCCGTCACTCATAACCGGGCTTCTATACCTGTATTCCGAGCAGATATCTATATCGCAATGGATCCCTGCCAGCTGCTCAAAAAGGTATTTTCCAAGCAGCCCTGCGTGCCAGGAGGTTCCACACGCCAGAATCTGAACCCTTGAAAGCTTCTTTATCTCTTCATCACTCATATTAAGTTCTTTGAGAGATATGGTTCCTTCAAGCTCCGAGACCTTACCTGCAAGTGTGTTATGAATCGCACTCACCTGCTCGTGAATCTCCTTAAGCATGAAGTGTTCGTAACCAGCTTTTTCAGCAGCTTCAAAGTCCCATTCTATTTTCTCTATCTTTTTCTCGCGGACCTTTCCTTCTCTATCAAAGATCTCTACACTGCTAGGGGTCAGTATTGCAGTTTCAAAGTCGTTTACGAAAATGACGTCTCTTGTATAATTCAAAAAAGCAGTTACATCCGACGCGGCGAAATTCTCCCCTTTGCCAAGTCCTATCACTAGTGGGCTGTCTTTTCGAGCAAGTACGAGTTTTCCCTGTTCGTCAGAACAGAGAACCGCGAGGGCATAAGAACCTTCAATCTCTTTTAGTGCTTCCCGGAGCCCTGTAAGAAGCTCACATTTTGCTTCTTTTCCGTCGGGCTTTTCGTATATGTGTTTATGCAGAAGATGTGCGACAACTTCCGTATCGGTTTCCGATTTAAACTCATATCCTTCTTCTGTAAGCTGCTCTTTCAATGCCATGTAATTCTCTATGATTCCGTTATGTACGACTGAAATTTTACATGGATTTCCTGAGTTATGAGGATGAGCGTTTATCGTGCTGGGTCGTCCGTGGGTTGCCCAGCGGGTATGTCCTATTCCTATATTGCCACTTATCGTATTTGGGACTATGGCCTCAAGATTCACAATTTTACCTACTGATTTGTAAGTATCGACTCCACTGCCCAGAATCGAAACACCGGCAGAGTCATATCCGCGGTACTCAAGTTTCTTGAGGGACTCTATAATGACGGAAGCAGCGGGATTTTCCCCTGCATATCCTACGATTCCACACATTTTTTCACCTTTTTGGGATTAAAGAACCACCGAATGACGGGACAGGTCCTTGTATATGGTATTTCCAGATTCAACCTGGCAATCGACAGCTATCGTTACTCCGGCTTTTACAAGTACGCTGTTTCCAATCCGGTTGTCGTCTCCAAAGATGGTACCGAGTTTGGGGGCTCGATGAATAGTTCCATTCATAATAATCGACAGACCTTCTTTTTCCTCAACAAAGAAACCTGAGCCAATTGTATTATTACTTCCAATTATGGAATTCGAGATCTGCCCGTGCGAGTATATCCTGCAGTCATTCATTATTATACTATTCTGAATTTCAGTAAATGACCTGATCGATACATTGTCTCCTATTGTTGTGGAGGGCAGAATAACTACATTGGGGCCGATATCACAGTTTTCCCCTATGACTACAGGGCCTACAATGTAAGTTCCTGAACGAATCCTGGTATTTTTTCCTACTGCCACCTTTCCACTAAGGAAAACTCCATCTTCAATTTCTCCTTCAAGCTTCAGGTTTCTGTCTGAATTTAAGACTGTGGCATTAGCTTTTAATAGATCCCAGGAATGGACAGCATCAAGCCACTTTGATTCGGTAGAAACGGAAGTAACGATTTTTCCTTCGTCAATCATAAGCTGGAGGGTATCGGTTATTGCATATTCTCCATTTTCGGATATCGGGGTCTTTTCAATGGTCTCAAAGACCTGGGGCGTGAAAATATAAATTCCGGTATTTACGATACGGCTCAGATCCCCAGGCCTTTTTTCCAGGATTCTTGTAACTCTTTTTTTCTCTTTCAGAACCACACCGTAGCCAGCCGTCTCTTCCATCCTTACGGTTAGAAGGCTTGCATCCCCCTCATAATTATTGAGAAGATCCGATATGGTTTTAGGTTCCACCAGGTTATCTCCATTGAGCACGAGAAATTCCGAGTCCTCAGGACCTATCAACTTTTTTGCCTGCTCGATTGCATGGGCGGTCCCCAGTTGAGCTTTCTGTTCAATGTACTTTATTTTTACCCCGAAGTTCAGTCCGTCTTCGAAATAGTCCATTATACGTTCTTTTTTATATCCGACAATTAATATAATATCAGTTATCCCATTTTTTTCAAGCGAATCTATTACATGCTCCAGAATGGGCCTGTTGGCAATAGGAAGCATTACTTTTGAACGAGTAAGAGTAAGAGGCCTGCAGCGCAGCCCTTCTCCTGCTGCAAGGATAATAGCTTTCATAGATTTAAAGAACCTTTTTTAGAATTTATACATTACCTTTGAAAGTTTTATACAGAAAAACTTTGTCTAAATATATCTATAATGTTATACCTGTATAAAGGATAGCTAACAATAAAAAAGTAATGCCCGTGTAATCAAGGAATAAGTCGCCCGAAAAGGAAATTTTTATGGGGTTCTATTTCTGCTTTTTTCTCTGGGGGCTTTTTCTATCTTTTTTGAGAGTATAGAAAAATATTTATTCCACGATTCAGATATGTATTTCCTGCTTTTTATGACTTACGCTCCTTGACCGTTGGGGTTCAGGTTAGTTCTCGGGGAATATTTTTTCCAGAATTTTTACCGGTTTGCGGATTGATCAACAATTAAGTAAATAAATAGAAAAAGTTGGCATAATTTTCCGAATACTTCTGAGCACTCTATAGTTTTCCGTAAAGAAACCTGGAAAAGAAATTTAATTATTAATGATGAAAAATTTAGAAATAAATATTTCCAAATAGATTGTACTTCGAGAATATAACAATAGCTTTAGCACATGAATAGTCAGAACAATGGCAATCTCTGAATACATTTTACGTACGCACTTGTTTCCAGTGCATGGTTAGCTTCTATGATAATTCGATTTTATTGGTCATCGGTTAAGGATTTTTCTTGCCTCAAAGATATCGATTTTGCAACAGAAACCTACCTTAAACTTTGGCCTGTTTATATGAAATCGATACCCTGTTACAGCTTATAACTTAATAAAATATTTCACAAGCGTTGAGAAATTAATGCAATTTGTCACGATTCCTCGCTTAACCGAAGACGCATGAATTCGATTTTCTAACCTCGTCCAGGCAGTCCCCAGTTTTGCGGTTGTAGCTGTTGTTGTGCCTCTTATAGGAATAGGCTTTTCACCCGCAGTTACTGCCATAACGTTGAGGGGATTGCTCTCGATTATCAAAAACATTTACATCGGGCTTTTCAATATAGACCCTGCACTTATCGAATCTTCAAAAGGTATCGGGTTGACCGATCTCCAGATTCTGAGAAATGTAAGCTTCCAAATGCATATCCTGTAATATTTGCCGGAATAAAATTTGCAGCGGTTCTCGCAAACAGTATTGCAGTCCTGACGGCTCTTATAGGAGGTTGGGGGCTTGGGTCTGTAATTTTGAAGAGCTTACGAATTTCAATACGGCTAAAGTCCTCGCAGGAGTTATACATGTGATAAGCATAGAGTTTTTCCTTGATTTTTCCTCGATTTTTCCTTGATTTTTTCCTTGATTTTTTCCTTGATTTTTCCTTTTCAAGGATAAAACGCTGGCTGACTCCGGAATATCTTCAAAAATAAGCTTTTTTACACTTTTGAAGGTCTAAACAGTGTTTTGGAATCCCAAACTTACTATCAACCTTGCGAACAACTGAGACTCTAAGATCCTTAATCCTTGGTAAATCTCTGATTTTTCGAGTATCAATTGAGATTTTTCATTAGAGCTTTCAAGAGTTGTCATCTTGTAGGCTTTTCCAGGCACGGCCACATCTTTTTTCACTTTACTCCGAAGATTCGACCAGGCTCTTTGCTACGAAACTGCAAAATTTCCCTGCATAAATAAGTTTAAGTACAGCTTGAGTGCATAATCTAGCAAAAAAAAATTTGAATGAATGATTGAAGTAATTTCGAAATTGAACTCAAGCAGGAAGCAGGTATTATTGCTGCTGGGAATTTAAAAACAGTTTCAAAAAAGTAAATATTCCCTTGCATAGGAGTGTTCTCAGGGACCAGTTCTTCAGAACTCTGCGGTCTTTAAGGTAAACTCCCGCACATACTCATCCGGTCCCTGGTGAATACTTTCACCCCGCTTTCCTTAACTTTATATTATGTGGCGTTGTATTTTAGAACGCCTCTCTATACAATAAAGATAAACAAGAGGCTTGAGGTAAAAAGAATGAAACAAACTGCTGAATCTATTCGAGATCGATTTTTTAAACTTGGCATCGATGTACCTGTCGAGGACGTCGAAAACAGACTTGACGAGCTGATTAGAAAATTTAAAGTTCCTTCAAACGAAGCCCAGCGCAGCGTGATCAATTATTTTTTGAAAAAATATTCTATTCCTAAGAATGAATTTTACGTGAGGCAGGCTGAGCCCCAGCTTACCAAGATTGTTGATATCTCGGAAAATGGGCAGTGGGCAAATCTTAAGGCAAAGGTTATCCAGCTCTGGGAAAACACTCACGAGTCCATATCTCAGGTAGGGCTTCTGGGGGATGAAACAGGAATCATAAAGTTTACCGAATGGAAAAATGCTGAACTGCCCAAGCTTGAGCAGGGAGAGAGTTATCTTTTCAGGAGCGTTGTCGTAGGAGAGTACAATGGCAGGTTCCAGGTCCAGCTCAACAAGAACAGTTCAGTAGAAAAACTGGATGAAACCATCGATGTTGGAGGCGGTGACTTCACGCCGGCTGCAAGAGAGTCCGAACTCAGAAACATCTCCGACCTTGCAGGAGGCCAGTGGGCTACGGTCAAAGGAAAAGTGGTTCAGCTCTGGGAAAACTCTCATGAATCGATTGAGCAGGCAGGGCTTTTAGGGGACCATACAGGTGTTATCAAATTTACGAATTGGGCCAGTTCCGAACTTCCTGATATGGAAGAAGGAAAAAGCTACATGCTGAAAAATGTAGTTGTCAATGAATGGGGCGGCAAAGCCCAGATCCAGCTTAATCGGTCAAGCTCAATCGTAGAACTTGATGAAGATATCGAAGTCGGGTCCTCAACTTCCACATACTTCGGAGCAATGGTGGATATCCAGACCGGTTCAGGACTTATAAAGCGCTGCCCTGAGTGTAAGAGGGCTCTGGTTAAGGGTGCCTGTGCAGAGCACGGGAAGGTAAAAGGGGAATACGACCTTAGGATAAAAGCGGTTCTTGACTCCGGAACTTCCACTCAGGATGCCCTGATTAACAGGGAACTTACCGAGGAGCTAGCAGGCCTGTCTCTTGATACTGCAATTGCTATGGCCGCAGATGCCCTTGATCCCGGTGTTGTGCTGGATAAGTTAAAACACGAACTGCTAGGCAGGTACTATACTATTACCGGGCACAAGCTTGACCGCTATATACTTGTCGATTCAATTACTCCCAAGACCTCTCTTGATAGAGAGATGCTTGATGAAATGCTTACCCTTAATGAAACACTTGCCAAGCCGGAGGTGCAGTAAATGCCAGGCTTTTTCAGAGAAGCTGCCCGCAGGGTTTTCGCCCAGGAACTGAAAGATTCGAGCCTTACCTCAAGGGATGAAAGTGATCAGTATGCCCCTCAGTATGTCCTGACTCCCACAGGGGCAAAGGTAAACCG
>CAYSZA010000081.1:0-10795 GCA_964435275.1 uncultured Methanosarcinales archaeon
AGATATCAAGTTGTTTTAATTCTGCATTAAAATCGATATCTTTAATGTACCAAGGCTTTTCAATATTCAAAGCTTTCTCGAAAAGTTCTTTATAAATGGCGAATCAAACTCCCTCAATTATATGAATAAAATAAATGATTACTAACTTATATTTTGATAACTTTATATTAAATTACCCATACAAAACAGCGAAGAGCCTTAATATATTGCCGTGGTTTTTATATTGATACTCTCACCTCAAATATTACAGAGAAACTCCAGGCTCATCTGCCTAATCCATCATAAATTGCATTTGCAATCTGCTTCCCTATTTTATCGGCACTGGAACCTTCTACCATATTAATCGTCCCGAGATTCAACCATCTGATCTCTTTTGTCTTTAACAGAGAACTGTTCAGGTGTCCACTTTCAAGCTTTCTGACAAGTTCAGCCTTTATTGCTGAAGCGATTCTCAGGCGGTCACCTGACGAAAATCCTTCAAAAACCAGCTCTTCGATGTAAAGCTCTATCCTTGTATGCGTCATACCCATCCTCTTATTTCGGAATCGGTGAGCGACTTTCCAATTTTGGCATACTCACTGCGAGCGGCACGCAGTAAGTGCTCCATGCACACAGGCCCCTGGCCCTCAGCCGCGAGGAAAGCAGCGTTCAGTGCTATATTGCGTATATTCCCACCTACAACATTGAGTTTCGCAAGCTTCTCAAAGTCCAGGCCCTCGGTCGGCACGCAGGGAGGGAAAGTTTGCTTCCATATCAATGCACGCTGCAAAATTTCTGGGAATGGGAATTCGACAATGAACTTAATGCGACGCATGAACGCCGTATCTAGGAAGCTCTTCATATTAGTTGTCAGGATTGCCAGGCCGCGGTAGGCCTCCATGCGCTGCAGGAGATAGCTTATTTCTATGTTCGCATATCGGTCGTGGCTGTCCTTGACTTCGCTCCGTTTTCCAAAGAGAGCATCGGCCTCATCAAAAAGCAGAATGGCACTGCCTTCCTCGGCTGCATCGAACACGCGCCGAAGATTCTTCTCTGTCTCACCTATGTACTTATTCACTATCTGGCTTAAGTCGATGCGATAAAGGTCAAGCCCTAATTCATTCGCCAGTACCTCGGCAGCCATCGTTTTACCTGTGCCGCTTGCACCTGCGAACAATGCACTGATCCCGAGACCACGTGAGCCTTTCAATTCAAAGCCCCAGTCATCATATACCATGGAGCGCCATTTAACTTGTGCAACTATCTCGTGTAGCGTGGAAAGCTGCTGGTCCGGAAGCACAAGGTCATCCCAGGAAGCAACCGGCTCGATCCTTTGTGACAGAGCTTCAAGCCGGGGTCTTGAGTATGCTCTGCAAGACTTCCGGATATGGTTTTCAAGCTTTTCATCAGTATAATTGAACCTAAGTGCTTCCTCACATATGGCTCTGATAGTCGTGGCATTAAAGTTGAAATTGGAAGCAATGGTCTTGAGCTGGTTGTCGAGAGTTTCTGCGGCTTTGCCAAGAGCTTCGTTCCATGCTGCAAGACGCTCCTCTGCCTTTGGTCTTTTTATATCCAGTGTGATGTTACTTCTATAAAGAGTCCTGAGACGCTCACTGCCTATGACAATAATTGGTCCGCGTATCTTCTCTATGAGCCTCATAATCGCCTTTTCTCTGGCTACCTCCCCAGCCACTTCGTCATAGTCTATGAGCAAGGCACACTGTCCAAGAATTACTTCGCGCTGCCATAGTCGTATGAACACTTCCAGTTCATCCATAGCCAGGGGAATAGCATTTATTAGAAGAGAACACAGATTAAGCCCGGCAATATTGCACGCTTTAACGGCTATATCCCGAGCACTCGATGGGTCTTCACCACAAAGCTGTATCAGTGGGAGTCGATCAGTGTAAGTAATGCTCGATAAAGTTTCAGCCAGAAGCATAGCGAGTTCGAAGTGCGAAGGTAGCAGGTCGGGCTCGTTGTATATCTGCTCTAAGGCTCCGTCGAGTCGTTCATCAATGTCATTAATGCCAGCAATATAGTGAAGCACTCGCTCGTCAATTCGAAGCGGACTTGACACAATAGTGTTATTGCCCTCGACATAGAGAAGTTTCCAGTACCTCAATGGCATCATTGGAGTAAGAGCGGACCAGTGAGCTTCAGGAAATATTGAAAGAGCCAGGCTAAAAGTTGGATAATCCTTTGATGGATCTCCCTGGACGGCCGCACAAAGAGGCCCGAATTTGCTGTCCATCTCCATGCCTGCGCATAATATCAATATTAAGCGCTCGAATCTTGAGAGACCAAAAGCACGGCAAAGACTATCCAGCATAGGTGATAGAGCTTCACTTTGAACACTTTCTTCGCCTCGACCGTTCTCCATTCCGTCTGCATGTCTTTCAAGCAGGTGGCGTACGGCAACGATTTCCTCGACAAGGTAACGCTGATTCGCTTCCAGCCAATCGTTTTTACCCATTGAAGCTCTCCTTCGGGTTATCATAGTATCCTTTTGTGCCAGGGTTAAGCATGCTTTCTGCACCATCCACCCTTACCCGAATAAGATAATCTCCAGGAACTACATTCCCTTCAAATGTTATTTTCTCAGTCTTTTCATCAGAGTTATTTGTTATACCGTTATCTTTCGGGGCCTGGAAACTATAAGCCCTAAGGGGTGTCGATGAAAGATCTCCAGGTTCCCGATACTCATCTAACAGCAGGAACACACGCTGGAACTTGCCCACAGGGTGATTGAAAGTGATAGTCTTACTACTCACATCAGTTGATTTTATGGATGGTCTTAGCATAAATGCCATACCATTAGATTCGGAGGTTTGGAACTCCCTTTCTTCATCTCCAAGCTGCTTTTTATGTATAATCTGGACAGTCTGTGCACCTGCCATAAGCTCGGGTAGAATTTGTACTGTTATACATGTGTCAGAAATGTCGTCCTTTGAAGGCGCAACTTCTATGCCGCTTATCCTTACTTTTGTCACTTCACCCTTCAGGCCTTTACCTAAAATTACCAGGCGCTGACCGATAACTATCGGCATATTTTTTGTAATCGGGTCGTGGGCCTTATCCTGTGAAGTGAGCTGCTCTATGACGGGACTGCTGAAAGTATACGAGTATATGCCTTGTGACCTGACTGGAAGAGGGTGCTTTGTCGGATGTTCCGCTTCTATGAGTACTACGGACACCTTATAGCCCATTGTCGGTCGATAGCTTTTTTGGAGCGCTGACCATATCTTGGACATCTCATCTATGTTCAGCGGCTCGGGGGTAATCTTTATGGACTCAAGCTGTCTTGCAAGGTCGACGGTATCCGATCCAGAGAACGGGAGGATCTGCTTCGGCGAAGAACCGGGGAGATTAGGATGACCGGATAATGACTTCTGGATCACTTCCCTGGTCAGAACTGGAGTTTCATGCAAAATCTGCATGGCATTTCCTAAAAGTATCTCCGCATCGTAATCTTTCAGGCCGTAAGCGGTCAATAAATAATGAAGATCCAGTGCGAGAGGAGGATTACTAACTCTTGAACCATTGCTGTCGAACGACGGCAAACCAGCATTGCGCCATCCCTGGTTGAATGTTACATGGTACATAAATAGTCCAAGCTGGCTGGATGTATCATCTTTTTTAGGTAGTATAAGTTCAGGCGCCAGTGTAGTGACACTCACATCGCCTGTCTTCTCGGTAATGTTACCGTCGATGATGCCGTTATCCAGAAGATCTTTCAAGATAGCTGTAACTGCTGCAATGGCTAATGCACTACTCATAGCTGCCACCAGATCTGCGCTTTAAATATTCATCTAAAGAAAGAGAGGGATCTCGTTTCACAATTTTGTGCCGTTCTTCGTTATGCCCTTGAAGTAACGAAGCTTTAACATAAATGCGCCCGATGTTTACATGAATTAGCTGCTCCTGCTGGATTGGGCTTTGGGCCAACTTTCGGACACTATCGATGCTATTGTCATCAAGAGCCGATATTGTCTCTCTGCCCTGAGCCCCGGTACTATAGTCAATTTCAACAGGCCAATCTTCTAGGTTCTCCGAGATCTTTTCACGCAGGGAATTTACCTTCTCATAATCTAGCGGACTGGCCGCTACATGCATATCAGCAGTGGCCTCACTTACAAGAGGCGAAGTAATCTCTTTATTTTCTGCATCTGCAGAGTATACGGCCAAATGATATCTGTCTTCCTTTTTATTCTCGTTAAAACTACTTTCAGAAGCAGGCGAGCCTCTAACCGCGCGATGATATTTATCCTCCAGTAATTTATTATTATTTTTTGAGCTTTTAGTCATCCTTTGTTCGCTGATTTCAGTGCAGTTGAGAAGCAGCTTTTTATCTTTTTCCTGCACGCTGGTACTATCTGCCACTAAAGAAGATACAGAACGTGACTGCTCTCCAGTGAAAATTTCACTTTTAGAGTAACTTTCTAGATGAGAACTTCCTGTGTCCTCATGCAGTATATCTTTACTTGCCATTATGCCAGTACTTCGCAGGTTAACCGGTATCCCTTCAAGGCGAAAATCAGCACATTTTAGGGATTCTTCCTCGGGAAGCTTATACTGGTTTTTTTCATTCATAATGTTTGGAAATGAAGATTTGCTAATGGTCGGGATTTTGCTTGTCGGGATTTTACGATCATGACTTTCAGCATGTCCCGATTTCGATGAGAAGTATAAACTGCTTGTTGGCCTTGTTTTTGAGGTAGCTTTTTTACTTTCAGTACCTATCGTTGAAGCAGTAGCTTCATCCTGCACTTTACATCTATTTGTTTCTGAAGGCTCAGAGCATGTAACATCTATCATATTTACTCTGGGCTTAGCTGAGAGAAATGAACTGTGAATTCCGTTATCTTCTGCCACATCTAATAGACCTTTTTGATACCCTGAGGGTATTTTTTCACTTTCATGGAATGCAGTGATAGTGAATATAGAAAGAATATCTGGCTCTACCACACTAACTTGACCAAGAGTCCTTCCGGCCAGCCTCGTAAAAAAATCGAAGGTCAACCGATCATCTCCAGATAATAACGCCGCCTTAGAGCACTCATTGATAATATGTCCGATTCGCTCCAGCCATATGCAGATGCTAGGTTATGTACCTCTAATAACAATTTTCTAGTCTCAGCTGATATCTCTGACCAAAAGAATGTCACGATATCAAAAAGTGCCTGCCACTGGCTTCCACAAGCAGCACATGTTACATCCAGTAGCAATTCACTTCCGGGATCCAGCTCCAAAATTCCCGAGCACAATAAATTGATAGCGTTCTCTTGCATATCTTCTGTTGCTATCTGAGCGCCATCACTGCTCGCCTGCAGCAGACACCGCTTGATAATCAGGAGTCTTGCGGTTTCAGTACTGTCGAATGAGACGACTGCAAGTTGATCCATGCTGTCTGGTAGCCTGAATAGTAGTGACAAACCATCTGATGACAGCTCATGTGCTATATCATAAGGTTCATCTGGGCCTTTTACTATCAAGCTCCTGGCACTGAGAGTAAACTGGATCTTCTCGCCACATTTAGGGCAGGCCGCGAAGCAGTTCATCCTGTCGCCAAAAATTCTACTGCGTATCTCCAGCAGCAGAGCATCTCTCCTTCCAATAGGCAGTGAAGCCAGCTTATTTCGGGTAGACCCCGAACACGAGGCTGATAATATAAGCAAGGCTCGCTCGATAGGATGCATGCTATGCCCAAGCTCCCAAATGCGGACGATGTCATGAGCAGAGAGAGGCTTCACTTCCTGGATCATACCGATGGCTCTGTGAAGCTCGGCTCTTGAGGCTCAGGCACGTTATAATCACGCTCCCAGCCCTCATTTTCCAGCTTGATATGCTGGATCAGAATGGCATTAGCATTGGAATCCAAGTCAGCCATTGCCTGGTACTCGGACACCCAGCAGCGAAACAGGTTATACGCCAGAGCTAACTGACCTGCCTCGTTATAAACCTCTATAGTAATATCCTTCCTAAAATCCTTGAGAGAGACTTCGGCACCGAGACCCGAACCATAATTCCAGACCTTATTTGCCCATTTTTCGAACTCTGTATCGTGAGTGACGCCCCTCTCAAGAGTGACAGCTTCGTACTCGGTTCTACCTGGAGATTTGCGAGTACTGCTTGGATCTCCGCCCTCACGGTGCTTGACAACCTCCGTAGTTCTTTTCAAACCTCCAACTTTGCTGATCCCCGCAACATATTTACCATCCCATTTTACTCTGAACTTAAAATTCTTATATGGGTCAAAACGCTGTGAATTAACGCTAAACTGTGCCATATGAGATCACCTCTTATGTCTGTATTTCCCCTGCTAACTGTTGTATTTTAATGACAACGAATTCTGCTGGCTTCAGTGGGGCAAACCCTACCAGGATATTCACTATTCCGCGGTTGATATCATCCTGAGTCGTAGTCTCTTTATCGCATTTAACCAGGTACGCTTCCTTAGGCGTTTTTCCCTGGAATGCTCCCTGCCTGAAGAGGTTATGCATGAAAGCTCCGACATTTAGCCTGATCTGTGCCCAGAGCGGCTCATCGTTCGGCTCGAAAACGACCCATTTTGTGCCTCTGAACAGACTCTCCTCAATATAGAGCGCCATACGTCTTACAGGAATGTACTTCCATTCACTTGCAAGAGCATCGGCCCCTTTCATTGTCCGTGAACCCCAAATCACAGTACCGATAGTTGGGAACGTCCTGAGACAATTGATACCAAGCGGGTTCAGTTCGCCGTTCTCTCCATCGGTCATTGTATAGCTCAGTTCACTCACTCCAATTAGAGTAGCATCTATACCAGCAGGAGCTTTCCATACCCCACGCTGGCTGTCGGTACGGGCAAAAACCCCAGCGATTGCTCCACTGGGCGTAAATGTATACAATAAATTGTTCTTAAGCTGGTTAGCCATTTTTATCCTAGGGAAGAAGATAGCTGCATTTTCGCCAGGCAGGGAACTAAATCCTTTTACATCATTTAAGGCCAGAGCAGGAGTGGTCGATCCTGAAGGGAGGTCTACGAGAAGCATGGCACGACGATTTCCGCAATATATGGCAGCGTTAGCATAGGTATTGGGAGCAAGGTCAGTTTCAAACGTTAGCGGCGGTAAACATAGAAGGTTAAATATGTCAGCGTCTTCCAGGGCTCGAATACCTTTTTTATCTCCCTCGACCCAAATATCAGAATCAGTAATATCGTCACCGTCGTTTCCTGAATTCTCTTCGGCAGCCTTATAATCTACTTTAGCTGGAATAGGCATGCCTTCGGGAAGATTCTTCACTCTCAAGTATTTAGACTGCTGCTCTAAGACTCTTGTAATAAAAGATGGAGTGTTTTTATCGACAGAAAGGTTGCGTAATATCTCTATGTCGCCAGTTCCAGTACCTTTCAAGTCTTCTTTTTTATCATTTATGTCGCCAGGTGCGGGGTCTCTTACTATCAGGTTGAACAGCTTGCGATCCGAATCGTTTTTTATTTTTTCCTCGCTCGTATCATAGTTTATGGACACCTTTAAATTGTTACCCCATAAACCAGGACTGGCTACCTCGAGGGTCAGTTGATCCGTCGACCCTGATGTTTGTAAAGGATCCAACAGGATCTCCGCCTTTTTGGCTGTGGACGCTTTGGTTTCCTGGTCAACATGGACAACGCGCACGATTATTGCTTCCGTTCCTCCGTTGAGAAAATACTGCTGAACAGCAAAGCTCATCGTACTTTCTTCCCAGAGCCCTCCAAATATCCTGTTAAAATCACTGAAGCTGTGAATTACTATAGGTTTGTTCACATCGCCTTTTTTAGCTCGGCCTACAAATGCTGTCATAGAGGTACTAACACCCATGATCGTGTGAACTCCACTTGGCACCTCTTGAATGTATACACCTGGATAAGTCGTCTGCATGTTTGTCACCTTCAGAGCTTATGGTGTTACTTTAAGTCCGATAAGGATCTTTATCTTAACAACGTCCGGCGCAGTAGTCCCCTTAGTGTATGAAAATAAAAGCTGTGTGGGTACAGAATCCAACATAGTTACGGAACTATTGCCTATAAGAAGATGGGGCTGGTCGAGTTTGAACTCGTCGCCGTCGTTAGCATTAACCTTATACGTAACATAATGATCTGGATCCTTACCATCCCCATACCAGTTCGAAGTGATCGCCAGCAGAAGTATTTCGCCTTCCTGAGTGCCTGGGAGCTTGACGACCTTGTCGGTTTCTTCCGTTGTAATGTCCACATCTATTATTTCATAAGCTTGTACATCCATTACTCGGTTTACACTTATGCTCGGGCCATTCTGTACGCCGATATTCGCTGTAATAACTATCTTTTCGGTCATCAGTGTACCTCCATATAGATAGCAGAAGATTCTACAGTTATACTACGACTAATCATCAAACTGGAAGATACCGAGTTTCGAAACTCCATATCATCACCAGTAGATGAGACTAGTAAAATATATTTACACATCGATTGTCCTCCATAGTTGACAAGTTGTACATGATACATCTACCATGGTACTGAGAAAGCGTTTTATAGTCTCCTCAAAACAAAAAAATCAATGTCCATTAAAGGAGAAAATGCACTTATGGTCACGTATCGAGATCTCTTCACTATTTTAAACCTAGATAAATTTCGGATAAATAATTGAAAATAAATACTGGAAAAGACCTTCCGTGTTTTTCTAGAGTTAGTTTTTGGTGACTTAAGTGTAAATCAGTACATTTGAAACTATAGTTTATTTCAGAAACATTGTAAAATCATGAGTGTACTGTGAAATAAAAGTAAAAAGTACTTTAAAGTTTAGAGCTACAAATCAGTTAAGTTGTTGTCTCACTTTTTTTTCATAGGCTTTACAACTAAATCAGGAACGGGCCATCCAAACTCCAATATCAAGCATACTAATCATCGGAAATCTCAGAATTCAATAATGCTGTGGTATGCATATACGAGAATCTGATCATCCGAAAACTTGCCATGAGACTTAAGCCTGTCTACCTCGAGGAAAAATTTTTCTACTTTTTCAGGACATAGGTTATTGCTTTTTGCAAAAGTTGCCGCCAGAATTTTCAGTTCCTTTTTAGAAGAGTACTTCTTTGGCCAGTTACCATCCACAAAATTAAAAATAAGCCCGCAGTTCCTGTGTCCTATAGTTCTGGTAGATGGATTTTGGGATGTTTCAATATAGTCTTTGAATGTGTCTTCCCGCAGTTTTCCTTTTACTAATTTTCCACACTCACATACAAACATGGAGTCACCTCCTTCCCAACCTATCTTAAAAATAACCCACGGTTTCGGAGAGAGCAAGATTACATTCAGGACTTATAAATTTAAAGTACGGCTACCCTAGACTACTGATTTTCTGTACTGGTTTTCCAACTATAAAGAGAACTTATAAAAGAATATTAATTTGTTTTGGAACTTAGAGCACAAACTGGTCATAGGAGTTTTCATTGCCCTATCGCTCGCTCCAGAAAGTCAAAAAGCACAATGTCCTACAAACAGATACTTCATCAGGTTAAAACACATATTTTTCTTGGACTATTTATACTTTTTTGTTTATTCAATTCTTCAATATGTAAAACAATTTCAAGCCACCTGTTATTGATTGAGTAGCAAACTCACAAAAAGCCCAGACAAAAAACATTAATCCTATGCATGCTATCCATAAATTTCATGTACGGAGTAATCAGGGTCCCACAGGAAAAAGGAGAAGAGATCAGGAAAAAAGTAGTCCGTGGAAAACTTCTGGATACTGCAAGGAAAATTCGAAAAATTCAGACTGAGGAAGGTAATTTCCTGGAAATTCCTGTTACTGACTCTGCAGGCAAAAATGTGGAAGCTTTTCCGATTTTTGAACAGGAAAATCCGGAATTTCCTGAAAAACCTGGTTCCCTGAAAGAACACCTCAAAAATTCCCTTTCCGAAACCGAACTTGCATACGCCCCGGCAAGCTGGCAGCTCCTTGGAGATGTAATAATTGTTGGCATCCCTGAAGTCCTGGAAAACAAAAAAACAAAGATTGCTGAGGCTCTTCTCTCGATAAATCCCAGGTGCAGAACGGTTGTAAGGGATTTTGGGATCGAAGGACAGTTCCGTCAGCCAAAAAGGGAACTCCTTCTGGGCAGTGGAACCGAAACTGTCCACAAAGAGCACGGTTGCTTTTTTATGCAGGATGTAACAAAGGTGATGTACTCCAAAGGCAACCTTGAAGAAAGAAAGCGAATGAGCAGACTAGGTAAAGGGGAGGTTGTGGTGGATATGTTCGCAGGAATAGGGTATTTTTCAATTCCCATGGCTGTACACTCCAGGCCGAAAAAAATTACGGGTATAGAGCTTAATCCTGAATCCTTTGCCTACCTGAAGGAAAATATCAGGTTAAATAAAGTAGAAGATATCTTTGTCCCGGTCTGCGGGGACTGCTCAAAGGCTGCTCCTGAAGGAACTGCCGACCGTGTGCTCATGGGATATGTGGGAACAACCCATCACTATCTTGAACCGGCTATAAAAGCCCTGAAGAAAAGCGGAGGGGTTCTACACTATCATGAAACCGTTCCGGAAAGCCTCGCCAGAACCAGGCCACAGGAAAGGATAAAAAAAGCTGCCTGTCCACTGGGAAGGAAAGTAGAAATCCTGGAAACCCGCAGGGTAAAGAAATACTCTCCAGGTGTCCTGCACGTGGTTGTGGACGCCCGGATCTTCGAATGAGGTTTATCCGGCAAACTCCGGGCTATCAGCCTGCAACTGGGTTTTACCAGGTGAAAGACTGGAGTCTGTCAGTTTTACCTTTCCCGGAGAACCCGGTATGACACT
>CAYSZA010000082.1:0-6953 GCA_964435275.1 uncultured Methanosarcinales archaeon
TTTCAATCCTTGTTTTAGTGGATCTTGCTCGCGAATAGAAATGCCATTCTAATAGAGTTAAACCCTGAATAGTTTCAATCCTTGTTTTAGTGGATCTTGCTCGCGAATAGGCCCGGGAACTTGTCGAGGCAGCCGAACCCGAATAGTTTCAATCCTTGTTTTAGTGGATCTTGCTCGCGAATAAATCGACAGTTTATTTCTTTTTTGATTAGTTCCACGTTTCAATCCTTGTTTTAGTGGATCTTGCTCGCGAATAGTTTTTTAATAGAGAACTGGCTTACCGCCTTATTGGTTTCAATCCTTGTTTTAGTGGATCTTGCTCGCGAATAGGGCAAAAATTTACGTTATTTGGCCAGAAAAGGCCTGAAATGAGCCCAATTTTGGGACTAAAATTCTTGCTGGAAAATTATCAAACCCTTTATAAATACAAGAAAAACAGGGTTTTAGCCGTTTGTATACAATTTGAAATGCGTCTTCTTTCTATTAAACTTTTGTATTTAAAATCGTTTTTGTAGATTCAAAGAACAGTTGGTATAGTGAAGATTTTTGTTGTTTTCCTGGATTTCCCAAATTGGGTGGTTCGACGTTCGAAACTGCAACCAGTCAACGGCTCTTCTGTAAATGACATTCTTATTTTGTATTACTAATTACAATTAAATAACTACTTAATATTACATATATTTAGGAAAGTATTTATATCAAAATAGGTCTAGTCTAATTTGTCTTAATTTTAGTCAATAAAGTAACACTATGGGACATTTTTCATTAGAAACGTGTTATCCAGGGATTAGAATTATTGAAACACCACTGGCGAGGCAGTACTATTCCAGTAATTTAACTTGGAAAAAGAGGCAGGAGGAGTTTAAATTAAAAAGCAGCAATATTTGTTAATAGGGGCAATAGCCTTGATTATCGCAGGAGCCTTCGTTTTTATACCGGGCGATAAGCCAGCCAGCCCGGCTTCTCAGGTTTCAGATGAATCAGTCTCCGGGGGTTCGGATGAATTGACTTCCGGGAGCTCGGATGAACTTGTGGCAGCAATAGGTACTCACGGCGGAGAGCCGGAAACGGGTTTTAACCCGATTACCAAATGGGGCTACAGTCGTGAACCGCTGGTTCAGAGCACTCTCTTTAAAAAAGATAGTAATGGTTCTTTGATTCACGATTTAGCGACAGATTATTCTGTTAGTGAGGATGGGCTTACCTGGAATGTTACTATTAGAGATGATGTTAAATTCCATGATGGATTGCCTTTAACGGCCAGGGATGTAGCGTTTGCGTTCAATACAGCGGCAAATTCCAGTGCAGTGGACCTCTCTGTGCTGGAAAACGCTGTAGCCCTCGATAATTATACAGTTGAATTCAAATTAAATGATCCGCAGGCGACCTTCATCAATAAGCTTGCAGTTCTTGGGATTGTGCCAGAACATTCTTACGATGAAACGTATGGGGAACATCCGATAGGGTCGGGCCCATACAGATTCGTGGAGTGGGACAAAGGCCAGCAGGCGATCTTTGAAGCAAATCCGGATTATTATGACCAGAAACCGTATTTTAAAAAAATAACTCTACTTTTCATGCAGTCCGATACGGCTTTTGCGGCCGCGAAGTCAGGACAGGTTGACCTGGCTGAAATTCCTGCTTCCTATGCTAATCAAAAAGTAGATGGTATGAAAATAGTATCCCTTGATTCCATCGATGCCAGGGGAATAAGCTTCCCCCTGCAGCCCGACACAGGCAGGAAAACAGAGAACGGCTATTCAATCGGGAACAATGTAACTTCTGATCCTGCGATAAGAAAAGCCCTCAATATTGGAATAGACAGGCAGGCCTTAATCAACGGCGCATTAAACGGGCAGGGTGAAGAGGAATTTACAGGTGTGGACAAACTACCCTTCGGAAATAAGGACGCTATATTTGAAGATGGAAAAGTAGATGAAGCCAAAAAAATTTTAGCGGACGGAGGCTGGAAAGATATTGATGGCGACGACATTCTTGAAAAGGATGGGTTGAAAGCCGAATTTACTTTATTATATTATTCAAACGCACAGGAAAGGCAGGCATTAGCCGTTGCATTGAGCGAGGAAGCCCGAAAACTGGGCATAAACATTAAAGTCGAGGGTATGAGCTGGAATGAAATTGATACCCTGGCGCATTCAACTCCGGTAGTGTTCGGTTTCGGCTCGCTGGACTCGGCTGACTTATACCTTAGATACTACAGCAAAAGCTACGATCCTTCAAACTACAATAACATAATAATGTACAACAATTCGGTCGTGGATAATTATCTAAGGACAGCCATAACCAGTTTTGATCAGGATACTGCCAACAAAAACTGGCAACTTGCTGCTTGGGACGGGACAACAGGATTTTCTGCAAAAGGAGATGCCACATGGCTCTGGATTGCAACTATTAATTACCTGTACGTTATGGATGAGGATTTAGATATCGGGACTCCCAAAATCCAGCCCCACGGTGCAGATATCTTTGGTAATATCCTCGAATGGAAACGAACAGCAAATTAAACCGAAAATGCCTGCGACTTCAGTCGCGGGAGCTGTCACCACAGGAACTGTTCCTGAAGCTTCTTAGCAAAACTGAGGATGCAAAACTCCTCAGTGTAACTCTTTTTTGGCAAATCTGTTTAGAATTTATATTTCCCAATTTTAAGTTGCTGTTTTCTCTTTCAGTAAACTCTTTCACTCTTAAGGGTTCATATAATAGTCTTTTCAATATCTTCAGAATTGTCGGAACCTAAATTTATTTTTTAATATCCAATACTTCGACAACTCAATAACGCAAGAAGAGTATAATTCCTATTTAGTAATACTAATATACTTATAAATAAGAGCTTAGTAACACATACATTTAGGAATGTATTTATAGTAAAATGTTTTAATTAAGTTGTCTTAATTTTAATGAAATAAGTAACATTTTATTCTTACATTTAACCAGAAAAATGTTATCTAATAAGTTATTCCGTATCATTTGCAATAATTAAATTCTTATTTAATGGTAATCTCTGCTTAACAATTCTATTCTTGCTCAGTGTTCAGGATTTTTGTGGAGGAATCTAAATTAAGAAAAACCAGCAATGTCTCTTAGTAGGGGCAATAGCCTTAATTCTCGTGGCTGCTTTTGTTTTAATATCGGGCGATAAACCATCCAGCCCGACTATACATGTCTCTGATGAATCCGTTTCCGGAGGTTCCGACGAATTAGTTTCTCAGGGCTCTGATGAACTGGTAGTGAACGTATATGGACACACAGGTGAGCCGAAAACCGGATTTGACCCGCTTCTTGGATGGGGTTGCGGTCATGTAAATTTCGAGCCACTGGTACAGAGTACTCTTTTTAAATCAGCTGACAATGGAAGCATGATAAATGACCTTGCTACTAATTATTCCGTCAGTTCGGATGGGAAAATCTGGACTGTGAATATAAGGGATGATGTCAGGTTCACAGACGGTGAGAAATTAACTGCAGAAGACGTGGCATTTACGTTTAATACGGCAATTGGAAGTAATTCCGAACTGGACATGAGTAATCTTGAAAAAGCGACTGCAATAAACAATACTGCGGTTGAATTCGAATTAAAAGAACCTCAGTCAAGTTTCATATGGAAACTCAGATACATCGGGATTGTGCCGGAACATGCATATGACAAAGAAACCTACGGGTCCAATCCAATAGGATCTGGTCCATATAAGTTCGTACAGTGGGATAAGGGACAGCAGGCAATCTTCGAATTAAACGACGCCTACTATGGAGAAAAACCATACTTCAAGAAGATAACCATGCTATTCCTGGATAAAGATACGGCATTTGCGGCTGCAAAATCCGGTGAAGTGGACATAGCTGAGATCGAAATTAGCCATGTAAATCAAACTATAGATGGCTATAACTTAGTAGCTCTTCCGGCAGCCAGAGCACTGGGAGTTTCATTCCCCATGCAGAACGATACTGGTAAAAAGAGCCTCAAGGGAGATCCCATAGGAAATAATGTAACAGCCGATATAGCAATTCGAAAGGCTTTAAACATAGGTATCGATAGAAAAGCCCTGCTTGAAGGAGTCATTTCCGGAAAAGGAGACGTAGAATACACCGGAGTTGACCAGCGGGACTATGGAAACCCTGAAGCCAGAATCGAGGATCCAAATCCCGAAGAAGCCAGGAAGATACTGGAAAACGCAGGCTGGAAAGACACTGACGGCGACGGAATCCGGGAAAAGGACGGAACTAAAGCCGAATTTAAACTATACTATTCTTCCCAAGACCAGACAAGGCAAGCTCTATCTGTGGCTGTAAGCGAACAGGCAAAGAAATTAGGTATAAAAATAGACCTTGTAGGCGCAAACTGGGATGAAATCTACGCTAACCAGTACAGTTCAGCCGTCTTATACGCTTACAGTAATATCGATACCTTTACTTTATACCTGCAGTACCACAGCAAAGAAGCAGATGATACGTACAGGAATCCGGGTCTATATAGCAACCCTGTTGTAGATGGGTATCTGGAAGCAGCTTTGACAGCTGAAGATCAGGATCAGGCTACAAAATACTGGCAGTTAGCTGCGTATGACGGAAATACGGGTTATGGACCTGCAGGAGATGCTACCTGGCTATGGCTAGTGACAACTGATTATCTCTATGTGGTGGATGAAAACCTGGATATAGGCACTCCACAAAGAAATGCAGGATCCGATATTTTAGGAAATATTTATGAGTGGAAAAGAGTAAGCGCAGCCAGCTCGACTTCGAAATGAGTGGTTAATCCTTCAATTGTGGGTTATTAATTCTGAATTAATGAATATCCTGCAGTTGTGGGTAATTGATCCTGTAATTACGAGTGATTGATTCTGTAGCTCTGATGTACAGGCACACTCATTTTTTATCTTTCTTTTTCTTTCAGAGCTGGAACTTGATGGGGCTGATCTGAAAAGGTAACAAAACCTGAGTTTTGCCAGATTTAACCTTATTCTGGCTTAAAACGGTACGAGAGCTCCTCAAAATCCTGAAGTTATTCACAGATCGGTAATCTGTTAAAAGGGATTTCATTTCAAAATAGTTAGTGTACGAGGAAATAGCATGTTAAACAATGAAAAAATAGCGGGCTTCATAGGAAAGAAAACCTTCAGGTTGATAAGTCTCTTAATTGTAGTTTGTTTTGCAAGTTTCATGCTTATCCAATATTCGCCTATAGATCCCGTTAGGGCTTATATTGGGGAAATGCCAGTAACCGCAGAGCACAAAGCTAAACTTGAAGAGTATTGGGGGGTTAACACTCCTCCGCAGGAAAAATTCCTGAATTGGGCAGGAGATGTTCTTAAAGGGAATTTCGGGATTTCATTGATTTATAGAACGCCTGTGATTGATGTTATTAAAGAAAGATTCACGGCTTCCCTTGTCCTTATGGAAATTTCATGGCTTTTTGCGGGAATTTTAGGTTTTGTTTTAGGAATAATAGCGGGCACGAAGCAGGGAACCTGGGTAGATAAGGCAATAAAAACTTATTGTTACGCTTTAGCTGCCGCGCCCACGTTCTGGCTTGCACTTGTGCTTCTGATGGTCTTTTCAGTGTATCTGGGCTGGTTCCCCATAGGATTAAGTGTACCTATAGGGGTTACAGCCGACAATGTGACATTTCTTGACTGGCTTCAGCGTTTAATTCTCCCTGCGCTAACTTTGAGTTTATTAGACATCGCCAAAATTACGATGTTCACTCGAGAAAAATTAATAGAAGTCCTGTCCAGTGATTACGTATTGTTTGCGAAAGCAAGAGGTGAAAAAAGACTGGATCTGGTATTGAGGCATGGGGTTCGAAATGTTGCACTTCCGGCCATTACCCTGCAGTTTTTAGGATTCAGTGAGTTGTTTGGAGGGACTGTTCTGGTTGAACAGGTTTTCTCATATCCTGGAATCGGGCAGGCTGCAGTAGCAGCAGGATTAAGATCGGATGTGCCGTTGCTTCTGGGAATAGTCATTTTCAGTGCTTTATTTGTTTTCTTCGGGAACCTGATTGCTGACATTATCTATGAGTTCATTGATCCCAGAATAAAACAACAGGAGGCATCAGTATGAGTACTGCTGTTGTGACAATTAACAGGGGATTATTCCGGGGATTAAACCTGAGGCAGAAAACTCTTTTAATAATAGGTTCAACCTCACTTTTATTACTTACAATTATAATTTCCAGCGTGTTTCTTGGAGGGGAATCGTTACAGACAGATTTTGGCTCTAAAAACCTTGCGCCCTCTCTGGAACATCCGTTCGGGACGGATTGGATGGGAAGAGACATGTTTGTAAGAACTCTGGAGGGACTGGGTTTAAGCATACTGGTTGGAGGTTTTGCTTCAACAATCAGTACTGTACTGACCGTAATTTTAGGATTACTTTCAAGTGCAGGAAAGACTGCAGACTCCTTTGTGTCATGGCTGGTAGATATATTTCTTGCAATTCCGCATCTTCTTTTAATAATTCTCATTTCCCTGGGAATTGGAGGGGGAGCAACAGGAGTTATTATCGGAGTTGCGTTAACGCATTGGCCAGGTTTAACAAGGGTCGTAAGAGCAGAAATCAAGCAGCTGAAAACCCAGGAATACATTCATATCTCCAGGAATCTTGGCAGGTCAAAATGGTGGATAGCTACAAAACATATTCTACCCCATCTGGTTCCCCAGATACTGTTAGGCACGATTTTAATGTTTCCACATGCGATTTTACATGAAGCTTCAGTCACATTCCTGGGGTTCGGGCTTTCCCCACACGAACCTGCAATCGGTATAATCCTATCAGAATCTATGAGATACCTCTCAGCAGGATACTGGTGGCTTGCCTTTTTTCCCGGGCTATCTCTGTTAATTGTAGTCCTGGCCTTTGATCTGATTGGAGAAAATTTAGGAAAGCTGATGAATCCGAAAAATGCTCATGAATAATTTCATCAGGCATTTTGA
>CAYSZA010000082.1:7053-10694 GCA_964435275.1 uncultured Methanosarcinales archaeon
TAGATCAAAAGCATGTTAAATTTGCATTAAAGGGTGTGAAAATATGGGAAATAAAAATGAAACAGGAACTAGAAAACAGTCAATCCGTGAACTTGAAGCAGTTGCTGGAGAAGAGAAAAAAACTGAAGCCCTATTAAAAGTTGAAGATCTTTCTCTTTCGTTCATCCAGTATGCTTCAGGACTCAAGCAAACTGAGTTAAAGGTTATCTCTAGTTTAAGTATACAGGCTTATAAAGGTGAAATTCTGGCTGTTGTGGGGTCAAGCGGGTCTGGCAAAAGTCTTCTGGCTCATGCGATTTTAGGGATTTTACCTTCAAACGCAAGACTCGAGGGTAAGATCGAATATAGCGGTGAAGAGCTTACCCAGGAAAGAAAAGAAGAACTGAGGGGTAAAGAAATAGCCCTGATTCCTCAATCCACAACTTACCTCGATCCTTTAATGAGAATTTCCAATCAGGTAATAGGATGCGTTGAAAAGGAAAATAAAGGTTTAGTGAAGAGACTCCAGAGAGAAATTTTCCAGAGGTATGATTTAAAACCGGATGTTGAAAAAATGCTCCCTCACGAGCTGTCAGGAGGGATGACCAGAAGAGTTCTGGTTTCTACTGCTGTAATAAGCTCTTCAAAACTTGTAATTGCGGACGAACCAACTCCGGGATTAGATGAAAAAACTTTGAATGAGACCCTGAGTTATTTCAAGGACATGGCAGACAAAGGTTGTGCAGTGATACTTATAACTCATGATATAGAGGCCGCATTAAAAATCTCTCACAAAATCGCAGTGTTCTATGCAGGTACGGTTTTGGAAGTTGCCAATGTTGAAGATTTTAAGAATAATGGTGAGAATTTAAGACACCCGTACACCCGGGCACTCTGGAATGCCCTCCCCCATAACAAATTCCAGGCAATCAGAGGCCATCAGCCAATGCAGGATGAAGTCATTAACGGATGCATCTTTTATGAAAGATGTTCTAAAAAGAAAGTTCTCTGTTCTCAGGGGATTCCCCAACTTAAAAAGGTCAACGGCGGAGTGGTGAGGTGCAATAATGCGTCTTAAAGGTGAGAATCTGAGTTTCGGGTATAAAAAGAATAATTTGATTTTAAAGGATGTTAATCTCTCTTTAGGCAGCGGGGAGGTATTGGGCCTTATTGGGGACAGTGGAAGCGGAAAATCAACCCTGTGTAAGATATTAGCTGGGTACGAAAAAAAGTACCAGGGAAAAGTGAGTATAGATGGAAAAGATATTCCGTCAAAAGGATACAATCCGGTCCAGCTTGTCTTTCAACACCCGGAAAAAGCTGTAAATCCTAAATGGAGAATGAAAGATGTTTTAAATGAAGGACACGTTGTTTCACAGGAGATTTTAGAGTCATTCGGAATAAAAAAGAGCTGGCTTAATCGATGGCCAAATGAACTTTCCGGAGGCGAACTCCAGAGATTCGCCCTTGCACGAGCTTTAAGCCCCAAAACCAGGTTTTTAATTGCTGATGAAATAACTACAATGGTAGACGCTATTACTCAAGCCCAGATCTGGAATATAGTTTTAAGTATCGTTGACGAGCTCAATATTGGAGTACTGGTCGTAAGCCATGACAGGAACCTGATTAATCGTTTATGCCACGATACCATTAATTTAAAAGATATAGCTAATGTTTGAGTAAATTTCGACTAAAAAATTTAACCAATGTCTGACTAAGAAGCCTGCATAAAGTCTGACTGAAAGAGTGAAATAATACGAAATAACAAGAATCTTAATAACTTTCCTTTAATATTCCTATTCCTCAATAATTTTTGTCGGAGGAGTATACCATACCTATTACCAATGAATACATGAAAGAGATGATGGCAAAAACTGAGGCTTACACTCTCGTTATCCTTAAAGCTGCACAAAACATAAGCGAGCCTGGAGCTGAAAACATAGTCTGGGAACATGGGAGAAAGAACTTTTCCCTTCGAGAAGAGGGAAAACTGTTAATTGTCTGTCCTGTGATTGACGGTACCGATGTGAAAGGAGTAGGAATTTTCAGTACAGGCGAGGAAGAAACTAAGAAAATAATGGACGGTGATCCTGCTGTAAAGGCCGGAATTTTCACGTATGAAATTCATCCCTGCAGGAGTTTTCCCGGGGATATGCTGCCTGAAAAATAAAAGTTCTCAGCAGAAATCGGATCGGTCTTCGTTCAGTCAATTTATATTTCTTCCGGATTCACGGGATCATATCCCTTATATCGTTATAAAACGGACTGAAAGCCGGAAGTTCCCCTTTGAACGATTTTGCGAATATGCTCCAGGTTTCGATCTGGGGTTTCAGTTTTTTAATTACTGCAAGAATATCATCTTCCGGGTCTGCCGCAGTATTCAGGTAATCCTGTCTCATATTAATTGAGAGATTGCTTAGATGTTTAAGGAGAACCAGCATAGCTTCAGGCTGCTTTTTATCGAATGCGTAATCAGCAATATAAAGCAACCTGAAACGCTCTCCTTCAGCTGTGATTTTTGGTACCTTTGTAATATGGCTTAAAATTCCAAAGACCGATCTCATCATTTTCATTGCTGCCGGTTCTCTGGCATAGTATAAGTTTGCCAGTCTGGAACTGTCCCATAATCCGGCACAGGCTACAATTTTATTATCCCTGTCTCTGGCCGTCCAGAAATTCTCCGATCCATAGAAGGGAATAGTTTTTAGACGTGCCTCAAAGGTTTGATTGGTAAATGGCATAAAATGTATAAATCCTGAATTATACTCGTTAATGAGGCCGACTGCGTCACCGATACTTTTCTTATCAACAGGCTTTATTGAATACTCTGATATATCCGATTTTTTATAAGTGGTTATTGCTGGAATGCTGATATCCCTCATCCTTGAATATCCCAGCTTCCCGAATAAGGATTTGGAGGCACTGTTTGTCTCGTAAATGTACGCATAAGTGTAACTCGATCCCATTTCCAGGGACTTTTCTTCCGCCTCCTTAAGTAGCTTTGTGGCAACTCCTGTCCTCCTAAAGGCCGGATGAACCATCACCTCGGTAATGTATGCATACTTTCCATTTCCCTCAGGAGTCGTTTTCACGGTTAAACCGATCCAGCCCGCGATCTTTCCCTCTTCTTCTGCCACAAGCACATTCCAGTTATCGTACATTTTGTAACGGGCAATTATATCCTTCTTATCTACGCCCATTGCACGATTTTCATCTCCCTGTGGACACAGCCTTTCTATCTCAAGCATTCTCTGTTTGTCACTCTCATTAAAATGTCTGATTGAAACCATAGGCCTTTACACTCCCTGTTTTAGGGGCTTCCCCATCCAGCTAAAATCTTTATTTAATTCTCACTTTAAAGAATATTAGGTTCGTTTTACTTTTTAACCTCTATAAAATATTTAATAGAAAGTATTTTACTTTTACTGCCAGGTGTGGAAAGCTGATACAAAGTCCGAAGCCCAGAGCCCAAAGCTTTTCCGAAAAGTCACTCAAAACTCCTATTATTCAGAGCCTTAGCTCCGAGTATTCTCAAAAGCAGCCCGTAGTTTCAAAAGGCGCGCCGAAAATTTCCAGTGATTCTATCCTGACAAGGAAGGAAATAATGTACTGAAAGTAAGTAAAAAAGATAATCAGAAAAGAACAATTAGAAAAGAACAATT
>CAYSZA010000083.1:0-2118 GCA_964435275.1 uncultured Methanosarcinales archaeon
AGGTTAGAGGAGTTCTGGAACAGGCTCATTTTCTCTCACCTTTCCTTATACGTTTCCTATAAGCTTCCTCGTACCCAGATAATCCTTTTTCGAGAATTTTCTCCCTCTAATACTTTTCAGACTTATTCTCCCTTTGCCAGCTTATACAACTCCTGAATCCTTGACTCTGCGACATCCATCGCGTCTTCAAAGAGCTGCCTGTCAATTTTGATCCCGAAGTATTCCTTGAGTTTTTCTTCGGGAGGCATTGTCGAGCCTGCCGAGAGATAGGCAACGTATTTTTTGTTGAAAGCCTCTGGGCCTTCCCTGTACTGTTTGAAGAGAGCGAGGGTTATTGCCTTTGAAACCGCGTAATTGAAGGTATAGTAGTTGCTTGTCAGGTAGATGTGGTTGATATAAGTCCATTCCGCAGAATCTTCAGCATAATACTCAACTGAAGGGCTCCTGTATTCTTTAGACAGGCTGGTCCAAATAGCGTTGAGTTCTGCTCCGCTTACGGCTTCTTTTTCCGCGCAGAGCCTGTGTGCTTTATATTCGAATTCCGTAATCAAGGGCTGTCTGGTAAAGAAGTTCTGGTAGTCATCGATCTGCTGGGAGAGCACGGCAACTGCAGTATTCCTATCCGAGTTTTCGACAACGTGATCTACAAAGAGTTCTTCGTTGAAAGTGGAAGGGATCTCCATTTCGTAGATCGTACCTGAGCAGTAAAGATAGTCCACGGAATTGCCCATGAGGTAGAAATTAACTGCATGTCCAAGCTCGTGGGTTAAGGTTTTCTGGTCCCTGATAAGGCCGTCATAGTTCATGAAGATCAGAGGAGGAGCTTTCAGGGCGCAGGAACCGGTGCAGTAACCCCCTGGCTGTTTTCCATGCTCAGGATCAGGATATACATCTATGAAACTGCCTGTTACCATATTTACAAAAATTTCTTTAAAACTGGGGTTCATCCCGGAATAGGATTTCTGAATCTCTCTCAGAGCATCTATGTAGGCATACTTCTTGCCAGGTTGATCCGTCAACTGGAGTATAAGGTCATATGGTTTGAGCGTCTCAAGCCCCAATTTCTTTCTCCTGAACTCATTATAGGCCTCAAATACCTCTTTTCTATGCTTGAAAACCGTATTCATATCATCAATCTGAGAGTGGGTAAGATAGAGATTATATAAAGTGTAATCATAAAAATCCGTATAGTTCAGCTCTCTTGCAACAAGATCGTCAAGCCGGGCTTTTCTGGAATAGAGAGATGCCATAAAATCGGATTCATTTATCAGGTGGTAGAACCTGCGATCATAACATCTTCTCCGGTTTTCCCGGTTAGGGTCAGTTGAAAGCAGAGTACTGTAGGACTGGGAATTGACGAAAAATTTCTCGCCGTTTTCAAGTGTTATCTCCCCTGCCATCGTAACCTTGTTCGTGATCTGGGCGAGTGCCTCAGTTTCGAGTTTCATGCGCTGGTTTTCGAGCTCTGCTATCTTCATTGCCTGGGACTCGTTCATTGGCCTGTGCTCTGCAAATCTCATATAGTTAGCTTCAAGATAAGCTCTGTAGGGCTCAAGTCCGGGTTCTTCGGAAAAGAGCCTGTTCCATTCCTCCTTACCAAGCGAGGTCAATTTTACGGTTGCAAAGGCTCCGGCTTTTTTAAATTCGGTAAGTAGATCCTGAGTGCTTCCAACCAGAGAAACAAAGAAAGACTCATTCACGTTTTTACTGAGCTGAGTATACGCATAAGTATACAGAACCTCAAGCGATTTCGAATAATCCTTCTCAGCCTCCAGATAATCGAGTACAGCATTTCCGGACAGATTTTCAAATTTCGGGCGAAAAGTTTCGTTTATCTCCTGTGGTCTCTTCTTTAATCTCTCAAGTTCCTGTGAAGCATCCTCTCTGCTGCTGAAGAGATAAGAGTCGTTCCATTCCGTCGTAACCTTATCGGGACTGAGCTCTTCAAACGTATTTTCGCCTGTGCTTTCAGAGGACTTACCTATCTTTTCAGGAGCCCTGCCTTCCGGAAATACTGCAAAAGACAGTAGTGCTCCAAGAACAATGGACCCTTTTAACACCCCTGAGGCTGTGTGTCCTTTAACCGATTTCAGCTTCATAAAACAGCTACCCCTTGTA
>CAYSZA010000083.1:2218-8922 GCA_964435275.1 uncultured Methanosarcinales archaeon
ATATTATTTATAATCAGTTTTTATTTAGAAGAGCCTTCCCACTAATTCAAGCAGTTTGAGATTCTTAACTTATAACTTATTAACCACATGATATTAAAATAAAAACATATCTAAGGTAAACCTGTCTGCATAACAGGTTTACTCAGGCTAAAACTCTTTCCTCATAGTTCAGGACGCTCTCGATTTCTTTTTCCGGCACCAGTACTTCAGGAATTTTTTTAACATCGCCTTGAATGCGGACTATGCGCTGTGGTAAAGGAATTTCTATACCATTTTCTTCCAGGGTCTGTTTTATATTCCACAGAATCCTGGTTTTTATCCCGAACCATTCGTTCACAGGCGCCCAGATCCTGACAGTAATATTTACCGAGCTGTCCCCGAGATCGTTTACGAAAACTGAGGGAGAAGGATTCAGGAGAGCAAAGGGTTCCTTGTCAATAAGGTCTTTGATAAGGAAGATTGCAGCATTGGCATCGTCACTGTAACGAATCCTGATTGTGTACTCAAACCGTCGGACAGGATGCCCTACAATATTTGTAATGTTTGTTGTAAAGACCTGCTGGTTAGGCAGGCGGACAAGGAGTCCGTCAAAAGTTCTTATAAGCGTAGAAATTATGCGGATATCAATTACATAGCCTGATACCCCGCTGATCTCAACCTGATCCCCTATTTTTATTGGCCTTTCGATCATGAGAAAAAAACCCGAGACAAAATTTCCCACAATGTTCTGGCTTGCAAAACCAAGCACAATACCTGCAACCCCTCCTGCCAGCAGGAGTCCTGAAGGGTCAAGCCCTATCAGAGGTAAAACCGAAATAAAAATTATGACAAGCGTACTGTAATAAAGGAACTTAAGGACACTTTCACCTACATCCTTACTGACTTTATCCTTGATGGACCTGCGCAGGTAAAGCATTAGAATCCGGGAAATAACGACCGAGAGAAACATGATGAGTATAAACTTCAATAGATCCCCCAGGGTAACCGGAGTCTTTGAGGTATTATACAGGACAAAATCAAGAAGGTTAATATCCAGGATCAAAAGCCCCACCCCATGTAAAATTTGAGAGGTACGATACCAAGTTTCCGCAGATTGTAGACCCCAAAAGCCTCTTTGCTGCTCTTGAAATCTTTCAGGGGGCTGCTTTTCAGCTCCCCGCTGATATGCTGCAGTTCAAAACCTGTTTCAGCCGTATTTTTGTTGAGAATGTCCATGCGCGCTCGCATGAAAACATCACCGTGATAGTAAAGTTTCATACCGTATGCACTGAAAACCGCCTTTGAGATCGAGGCCCAGTCCGAGGAGGTATTCCGAAGGGTCAGTTCCATAATCCCTTCCTGAAGAGGGTTAAGGGAAGGAGAAATCGAATAGATCCTGCTTTTCCAGTGCTTGCAGATAACTCCGTTTGAAACTTCCCCGTAAAGGGTGAATTTTTGCCTCACAAGAGTGAGCACATCCAGAAGCTGGAGATTCTTGTCGTCCTTATCCGAAATAAAGATCCCTATCTCAATCGGAAAAGTCAGAAAAATCCTTTTTTTTGCTCCTCCCGCAAGAAGCAGGGTTTTCTCAAACTCTATCAACAGGTTTGGGGTAATTTCTTTAGGTGTATTTAAAGGCTCTACCGGATTTATAATCAGGTGCTTTCCATCTCCAAGGATAAATTTCTCTACAGTTTCTGTTCCGAGTGTCCTCCTGTACACCCAGTGCTCTCCGACGCTCTCCACGGAAATGGCAATTCCTTCCTTTTCTACTGAAAATGGGGGATTATAGTAGCCGTACATAATATCCCGAAAATTAACATTTTGGTAATTGCCTAAATTTCTTAATATAGATGCGCTTCATTATAAAAATCTTTGCCTCTAAAAGCCTTTCTGAATAGAAAGAAAAATAGGAAGGAAGTCAGGAGAGAAGATAAAAAGGACTGGTGAAAGCTAAGAAAAAGAGACTCGATGGAGGAAGGGCAAGAGGACAGAAGAGGCAAAGAGGACAGAAAAGGCAAAGAAGACAGAAAAAATGGATGGAAAGAGTTAAAAGATGGCAGAGAGAGGACAAAAAAGCAGATGGAAAAGAGGATAAAAGATGGCAAAGAGAGGACAGAAAAAACGGATGGAAAGAGTTAAAAGAGGGCAAAGAGAGGACAAAAGCAGGGCAAAAACAAAGCTAGCGAAAGAAAAAGAGAATCAGAGTGCTGGAAAGCGGACAACCGGGAGAATAGAAAGTTTCCAGGGGAAAGAAGGTCAAACCCATCTCCTTTTCTTAAAATAGGCAAACATGCTGACTGCCAGAGCGGTCATTCCTAACATTACTGTCGGATAGCCCCACCGCCATTTTAATTCAGGCATGTATTCGAAGTTCATTCCATAGACGCCTGCTATAAAGGTGAGGGGAATGAAAATCGTTGCTATGACCGTCAGGACTTTCATAACGTCATTCATCCTGTAGCTTATGCTGGAGAGATAAATGTCGACCATTGAAGACAAAATATCCCGGAAGTCCTCAACGGAATCAATTACCTGGATAGTATGGTCATAAATATCCCTCAGGTAAATCCGGGTAGTCTCTTTAATAAGATCGGACTCTACCCTTTGCAAGCCATTTATCAGCTCTCGAAGAGGCCAGACGGCTTTTCGAAGGATAATCATATCCCTTTTATATTTCTGGATAGTTTTTAGGGTTTCGGGTCTTGGTTGTATTACCAGCCCTTCTTCAAGATATTCGATTTCATCCCCGAAGTGCTCAAGGATCAAAAAGTAATTGTCGACCACAGCATCAATGAGGCTGTAGGCAAGATAATCCACCCCGTTTTTTCGCAGGCGAGAAGCCGGATTTTCGAATCGTTCCCGCACAGGGTCAAAAACGTCTCCCTGTCTTTCCTGAAAAGAGAGGAGGTAATTGGGACCTATAATGATGCTTACCTGATCAATAATAATCTCTTCCTTTTCCGTATCCAGAAGCATCATTTTTAAAACTGTATAAATATAAGTTTCATAATCTTCAGTCTTGGGTCGCTGCCCGGTATTGAGCACGTCCTCGAGGGTAAGGGGATGGATCTCAAAATGGCTCCCTAGCTTTTCTATAACGTCTACCCTATCCAGCCCATCCACATTTATCCATAAATTGAGATCTGAACGGCCCTTAAACTCCGCACACTCCTCAACAGTCTCCACCTCTCTCTCTATAAGGGTTTCACTATTGTAGGCAAGAACCCGGATTACTACCTTTTCGACCTTCTTTTCTCCTACATGGACAAGCGTTCCAGGTGCAAGCCCGATTTTTGATCCTCTTTTTCCGAAAGTCGCCATGCTTATTTCTCTACCTCACCTTCCAATAAAAATAGATTACTCAGTAATTAGAACCCATTGACCTTAAGCCTGTAAATAACCTTTTGTCCGAATATCCTTATTAATCTTTTGAAACAGTTTGGTTTGTTTACAGCACAATCGGATTCTGACTTAAAATAAGTTTTTTACATGCTTGCAGATAAATATATGTATTATATATTTAATAGAATAATACACTAAATATATAATTAATTTTTTCCCAAATTTGGGGAATTTGGAAAGATCTTCAGTTCTAGAACTAGGATATAGGGGTGCTTAACATGGTTGAAAATCAAATTATGATTAGCATATACAATATGATTGATCAGATTATAGCATTTATACCGACACTGTTAGCAATAATTCTTCTTATTATCGTAGGGAAAATTCTGGGGACATTTCTTGGAAAAGTTGGCGCAAGGATAATTGATAGGATAGGACTCGATGACCTTGTTGACAGAACCGTAATAGGTGGAATGATAAGAAGAGGACAGATGAGTACGGTTGGCTTTTTTGATGCAGTCATCCGATGGCTCGTTTACATTATCTTTGCCTTAATTATCCTTAATATTCTGAACATCCAGGCAGTGAATAATTTCATCAACCTGATAATATATTATATTCCACTAGTGATCTCTGCATTCATTGTACTGCTTATAGGTTTCTTGATTGTAGACTTCATTGGGGATCTGGTAAAAAATTTGCTTGTTTCGATCGGAGTAGATGAGAAATTCGAAAGGACGGCTTTCGGAGCTTCGGTGAGGTCAGGAGGACTGACAGCCTCAGGAATCATTTCCGGACTGATCAGACTGTTTGGGTATCTGATATTTCTTACAACAGCATCGAATATCCTGCAGTTGACCATGTTTACCCAGCTGCTGATAAGTATTACTGAGTACTTGCCACGCCTTTTTACAGGAATCCTGATTCTGATGATAGGAATTCTCTCAATCGATATAGTAATGGATTACCTTGCGGGTACAATCAGAGGTATGAATATCGAGGGGACAGACATTATTCTTCCTCTCCTGAGAGGCTTCCTATTCCTCATCGTGATTCTGGTGGCACTGGATACGATGCTTGTTAACACCAGTATCCTTTACCTGTTCTTCGGGCCGCTGGCGTGGGGAATTGCAATTGTGGTTGCGTTCAAATACGGAGTTAAGGACGCAATTGTTGCATATGCCAGAGAAAGGAAGTAAACCCTTCCTTTCATTTATTTAAAACATTTTTTCTACTACCAGTACGGCAGGATTTCCTTCCAGTATATGCGAGGCTACTGAAATAGAAATGCCTGAAGATGAAACCTTAGCTACTGCATCTCAGACAGCAAAAATCAATATATAAAATATGTAATTTATTCCGGATAATCTGACTTTTTCTAACTTCCGCAGACTATTTTTTAGGTACCATTTAAAAATAATAATTCACCTATGTTAGAATCCATTTCCCCACAGATCAGGTTTTTTAAATTCCTGGGAGATTAGTTCTGGCCCGAGCATGACAGAACAGGAAAAAATGATGTCATTAAATCCGGAAACCCGAATTAAAGAATTTTTCCTACGGGCAATGACGAATAAAGAAACTGAAGCCTTAAGCATCATTTGGCAAACTTTTCAAATTATAAGAGTTTGAATAAATTTAATAAAAATGACATTATGCATCGTAAAATAATATTAATAAGAAGATACAAATACTCTTTGTATGATATATAAAGTTGGAAATCATACATATTCACACAAAATACATCTTTAGGCAGATTAAAACGGGGTAAAAATCTGACATAAGGAATTGTAGTCTGCTGAAGGGATATAAGCGGGGGAATTTGGAATTAGATCAGGATTAGGTAGTCTAGTTCATACTTTGATTATTTTGCTACTACTGAGTGCAGTTACCTGCGTCGCATCTGCGCAGGATGGAGAAACAACACCTGTAATGGATCAAATGGGGAATATCTCGGGAAAACTAACGGTATTATACAATAATACTGTGAATTTGACTGAAGGAAATTTTACCTTCACACCGGAAAACTCCAACCAGACCTATCGGGCAAGCAACTTTACAGACATTGGGGCTCTCAATGCAACAGGGCTTCGATATAATGTGTCCGTGATTCAAGATGCCAATATGACCAATGTAGTACTGGAAGGCATAGAGGGCATAAGGAACAATAATACAACCGGAGAGATCTGGTTCGTTTACATAAACGGAGAACCTGCTGATGAAAACTTCGGAATAAACCCTGTAGCTGACGGAGACAACCTGAGTTTCTGGTATGCAACCGAACAGGATGGAGAAGCCGCAATCGAGAACGCGACATACGTTGCCAGTGTTACAGTCGCTTTAAAGGAAGGCATAGGGCCACAGCCCAAACCTCGACAAAATCTGACTGTACTGTACAATAACACAGTAAATCTCACTCGGGGGAACTTCACGTTCAGGCCGGAGAGCTCTACCCAGACCTATCAGGTGGACAACCTTACAGGCCTTGGAGCACTTAATGCGACAGGACTTAACTTCACTGCCTCACTAATGCAGGATATGACTGGGAATATGACCGGAAACATGACTCCATCTTTCAGTCTCCAGAGCGTAGAGGGCATAAGAAACAACAATATAACCGGAGAGATGTGGTTCATTTACATCAACGGAGCACCTGCTGAAGACAACTTGGGAATGAATAATGTAACTGACGGAGACAATTTAAGCTTCTGGTACACTACCGAAATGGGTGGAGAAGCCGCAATCGAGAACGCAACTTACGTTGTCAATGTTACGGTTTCCGCAGAAAAGAGATCGGATCTTATCCAGAAGGCTGAGACTCAGCAAAACTTAAGCATTTTTGTAAATGCAGTTGAGGCTGCAAACCTTACAGAGACTCTCAGGGAAGAGGGGCCTTACACGGTCTTTGCCCCCAGTAATGAAGCCTTCAATCAGCTTTCGGGAGAAACCATCAGTGAATCGATGAATGATACAGAAATGCTCAGAAGAGTCCTATCTTACCATGTCGCAGAGGGAAGGTTTACTAAAGAAGTGCTCGCCAGCACTGATAATATAACCAGCATTCAGGGCGATGTACTTCAGGTCAATACGACGGACGGCAATATCACAATAGAAGATGCAAATATCACACAGATAACTCTTGCAAGCAACGGAGTCCTCTGTGTGATTGATAGGGTGCTTATCCCTCCTGAAAACGGAACTCCTTCGGATGGCCAGGAAGAACTGATCGAAATATACAACGATACCGTAAACCTCACTCGAGGAAATTTCACATTCAGGCCTGAGAACTCAACCCAGACTTATCAGATGAATAACCTTACTGATCTCGGAGCCCTGAATGCCACAGGATTGGATTTTAATGTGTCGGTTATGCAAAATAT
>CAYSZA010000083.1:9022-10679 GCA_964435275.1 uncultured Methanosarcinales archaeon
CGGAGGAAACCAGACTGGAATCTGGCACTTTTTCTCGATTCCGTTCGAAGCTAACAACACAAGCGTAAGCTACCTGCTTTCAGGAGTAAATTATACCTCCCTGAGTTATTACAACGCCTCAAGCAAGCGCTTTGAGAACGTTTCAAAAATCGAACCGCTTAAAGCATACTGGATTAATGTTCCCAATGGAACTCAGTTCAATGCTTCCAGGCAGTTCGCCTCAGTTGGGAAAAGACCTGTTGCAGTTCCACCAAGCCTGAAAGTTTATCCTGGCTGGAACGCTCTGGGTTTACCTGTAAATATTACTGTCCCTGCAAAAGTTGCGTTTATAACTCTCGACAGCTCGATTAACAGCTCGAATAACAGCCTGAACAACAGTTCGAATACCAGCTCGTTTGTGAAAGTTATCGGCCCCTGGATACCGGGCAATAACACGACAGGCTATTATCAATACGTCGGTTACAATGGCTTTAATGGAACGATAAGTGAAAACCAGGTTGGGGCTGATGTTTTCCAGGTCAGACCTTTTGAAGGATACTGGGTATTTGTAGAGCAGGAAGACCTGTATGCCTGAAGAGGTAAATGACAGTATAAGATACCAATAAAGGATTAAAAACAACCCGAAAAAGCACGGAAAAGGAAATCTAAGTTCAGGCGACTTCCTTTTTGATTTTTTATTTAAGAGTCTTTATCAACTTTTTAGTTTAGAGGTTTTTCAAATCATGGGATATTGCCAGGACCACACCCTTAGGTTATAATGTTCATTTTGTCCTGGAGCAAAAAGAGCGTCATTTCAGGAGCATGAAAAAGAGACTTGCCAGCATGGAGGAAAGCCTTAGAGCCCTGAAGTAAGATAGCCAGGAGCCCGAGAAAATTAAACCCTGGAAGATCCAGAGACTAACGACTGAGAGCCGGTTAATTGTTTTTGTGAAGGCTTGAACATAAAGAAATTGATAATCAGTATTCTTTTTTTACTACACAATAAGAAAAAGTATTTCATTACTGTTTTTAGCCTGATCGCAGCTGATATCCTCCGGATTCGGAGAGCTGCAGTCCTGGATTATTGCGACAAAAAGAAAAGGTGTATAGTTTTTATATAAATGGATGATTTGATTTCACATATCCAATAATCCATAATCCGATTATAAAAATGCAAAAGAGTGCAATTGCTTCTATAATTTCTCTTGCTGTCAGACTTTCAGCCCCCTGTATTCCCCTTATTAAATGTGAATTCAATCGTTTTCTAGTTCGTTCATGGATTCGGTTTCTTCCTCAAGCTTCACGTTATCTTTCACTATATAGTCACATTCAGGATTAGGGCAGTATTGGCCTATTCTCTTCCAGCTCATCCCTTTCTTTCCTCCAGCTGTTTCCAGGTATTCTTTCCCACACTTCGGACATATGGTTTTAGGCTTTGCGCCTCTGCGCCCCTGCTGCTGTCTTTCTCCCACTTTCATATTTTTACCGCCAAATATCAATTTAAAGAAGGAGGTTAAGCTTTAACTCCTTTTCTCTGATAACACTTTTCATAATCCGCGCTAATTTCAGCCTGTGAAACTATAACAGGTCCCTGCTCAGGCCAAGCAATTTTAAACAAATCATAATCTTTGTTAAATCCGATCTTCACGCCTGCTTCAGTCATCTACTGGAATCTGTG
>CAYSZA010000084.1:0-10421 GCA_964435275.1 uncultured Methanosarcinales archaeon
AATTAATTGTTAAGAGTTTGCTTAGAGATTATCAGGATAACAAGTGCCTAGTGTCATGAAAATTTAGTTATTGATAATCTGATAAGCTCAAAATCGTTATGTTCTGATGGGAAGCTACCAAGATTATGCTCAATAATTAAGTTGCCAAGACACTAGTTAAACTGACCAAGAAGAAAGTACTGAAGGAGAAAAGAGCTATCTTCAGATAGAATAGCCCTTTTCAAGGACAGATCCTTATTCATATCTCAGAGCATCCACAGGATTCATACGTGCAGCCTTTCTTGCGGGATATAGGCCAGCGGTTATACCTACAAGAATAGAAATCATAATCCCGATTTCAATCAATGTTAGGGGAAAAACCGGAGGAAGTTTAAGAGCACTTTCAAGAGCGTAAGCTCCCAGACCGCCGATTATAGTACCTACAATTCCCCCAAAGAAACTGACCATGACAGATTCCAGCAAAAAAAGAGATAGAATATTGGAACTGCTGTAGCCTACAGATTTCATAATCCCTATTTCCCTGGTCCTTTCAGTTACGGTCACGAGCATAATATTCATAATCCCTATTGAACCCACAAAAAGAGATATCAGGGCCAGAGCTAGCAGGAAAGAATTCAAAGCATCTCCTATTTTCCCAGTTTGCTCAAGAACGTCTGCCTGATTGAAGACGTAATAGGGTTTTGAATCCTCATCTTTAATTTTCCTTTCCGGGACTCCGAAATTTCGGGCTAACCTTTTATCCACTTCGTCAGCAATGTCTCGTACTTTTTCAGGACTATCAGCCATTGCAAGGAAAGCTCCATAATCTTTTCCCCCTGTCATTTCGTTCATAGTAGAAATAGGAATGAAAACTGTCAAATCATAGTCACTATCTTCGCTAACAACCGTTGGCTCAGAATTTTTCAATATCCCTTTTACTTTAAAAGACTTCGTCATAACCGTACCGTTTTCCTGCCTAAAAGAGATTTTCACAGTACTCCTATGGGAAATGTTTTGACTAAACTTATCATTTGCAATATTATACCCCAGGACGGCAGCTGAGCTGTCTTTGTCCGTCAGGAAAGTGCCCCCTTCCATCTGCAGGCCCTGAATCTCCTGAAATTCTTTGTTGACTCCTGCAACATTCACGTTTTTAGTCTCAGAAAGATAAGTGAGATCTCCACTCATTGATTTTCTAGGAGATACGCCGGTAATTCCCGGCGTATTTTTCACAAGATTGTACTCGTTGTCAAAGAAGAGATTTGGCTGCTTGCTGGTTGCAATAATAAAATTAGAGCCCACAGAAGAAATCTCATCCGTAAAAAATTGATTAAAGCTGGCACCAAGAGAAGCATTAATAACTACAGCAGCTATGCCAATAACTATCCCCAGCGTAGTGAGTGCAGATCTTAGCTTGGCACTTCCTATACTTCCAGATGCTATACGAGCTGCCTGTGCAAGTTTTATCATATTTTACCCCACAAATATGATGTCTTTGACTCTCCTCTGATTATTTTTTTCTTTTTCTGTAGAACAAGAAGGCTGCTGGAACAAAAACTATAATAAGTCCGCCTGCCATTACGGCTGTTGAACTTGATTCAGTCGATTCCGAGGCACTTGTAAAGTTCAGGTTACCTACAGTGTTTGCATGTCTGTTGATTCCGTTGTTGTAGTTTGCAGTGAGGCTCATGTTTGTCACTTCTTCCCTACCTGCACTCCACGAATTGTCTGCCACTGCATTAAATTCAATGGTAAAAAGCTCGTCCGGATTCATTGGCCCTATGAAATATTCCGCAGGGTAAAATCTCACGCCTTCTGCTTCAGGTTTTATGCTTACTGAATTAAACTCATTCGGGTGGGTATTTGCCACATCAAACTCAACTGTAGCTTTTCCACTTATCATCGCAAGTTCTTTTGAAGGAATTACTCTTATGTTTGAAGAGTCGACCTTGAGAGGAATATTCTTTCTGCTGTTGTAATCGAAAGAGTTACCCTCTATTGCAAGTTCAAGGTTGTGAGTTCCTTCTGCGGCATCCTCTGCAACCTTGACATTGAAAGTCAACTTAATACTATCCCCATGCCCCAGAAGGCCCATATCTTCGTAAGGGGCGTCAAGTACGATTATGCCGTCAGATAAAGGTCTTAAAACCGCAGCCTGGATTCGGGCATTGGTATCAAAGTCGCTCCCGCCAATAGTGACGGTGGGAGTAGTTGCAGTGTTTGTAAGCGTTACAGTAATGGTACCTCTGTCTCCGGGCATGAAAACATTTGGGTCCGAAACGACTTCCTTGAGCTCAACTGTACCTTTGCTGTTAAATGTTTCAGTACCTATTCGAATATCAAAGCTTTTCTCACTCCATGGACTATCTTTACCTGTTTTTGTTCTGATATCAATTGAGCGTACTCCTTTCTGCGCATTTTTGTCTACGAAGAGGTGAAATTCCTTTGTAGCAGTCCTGCCAGGATTGAGGACTCCGATATTTTTCAGAGCATTTGCCTCGGAATCAAGAGAGAAAGGATACTGAGGCACAATTTCAACATCAACATTGTCAGCTTTATCCCCCCCAATATTTTCCACCTGAACAGTGAGAGTCAGATATTCTCCTATTTTTGCAGGATAGGGATTTGTTTCGACTACAGTAACTTTCAGGTTGGCCCCCCCAACAGCTGCAGAAGCAGGAGTTGCAAAAAGTGAGAAAATCAAAAGTAAGGAAAAAAAAGTTGAGACAGAAGACTTCTTAATCATTTTCATATACTTTCACCTTCAATTGTATTGAATTATTCCATCTTTTACCAGGATGACTCGATCAGCATATTTCGCAATTTCAGAGTCATGTGTAACGATTACTACAGTTCTCCCTTCCGCATTCAAATCCATGAATATACGAAGGATTTCGGCTCCTGTCCTAGAGTCAAGGTTCCCTGTCGGCTCGTCAGCAAGAAGGATCGCAGGGTCATTGATAAGAGCTCTGGCTATAGCAACTCTCTGGGACTGCCCTCCTGAAAGTTCTCCAGGCCTGTGATACATGCGATCATGCAGTCCCATAATTTCAAGGAGTTCTCTTGCATGCCTCTCTGGATCAACATTGCTTCTCAAATTAGCAAAGGTAGGGAGCAAAACATTCTCAAGGGCAGTCAGACGCGGGACAAGATTAAAAGTCTGAAAAACAAAACCTATTTCAAGTCCCCGAAGGCGGGCAAGCTCTTCATCTGACATTCTGTTGAGATCCTTTCCCTTTACAAGAACCTGCCCTTCAGTAGGTCTGTCAAGGCAGCCTATAAGATTAACAAGAGTGCTTTTTCCAGAGCCTGATGGGCCCGTAATAGCCAGAAATTCTCCTCTTTCAATTTTAAGATTCACATCTGAGAGAACAGGAACTTCCAGACTCCCAAGTACATAGCTTTTCCTGACATTGGAGACCTCGACAATGGGAAGCCCATCCTCAGGTAAACTATTTTTGTTAATATTCACATCCCCCTTTCCCAAAGTTACTGAAATGTGATAGAAGAATTACATTGAATAATCTCAATGTTTTTACTCCTTATGTAAGGAAGTCCATTTTAACTTATGCTTTATTAATTTTCGTCTGAAGATCCGATTTGAAGGCATGTAGCTACTGATTCCCAGTTTTGAGAAAATTAATTGAAATTCAATTCTCGAGATTGACCCTCTACATACTGTTTTGGACTCTTTAATGGATTTGCCCAGCATAAAATGCATTTCTTTACGAAAAATTGCTGTAAATAAAGTCAACTAAAGTATAGACAGTGAAAACAGATAGCTGTAATTCTTTCATGAGAGGAAAGCTGTTTTTCAGAAATTTACAATCTCTTCCCGGTGTCTGATCCTATAAACATACACTGTTTTCTATATGGATAATTTCCGAAAAGTTAATAACAGCGTTGAAATAGCTGCACCAATCATTTTCAAAAATTTACTCTTTAAGTCTGGGAAAACAATGAAATATTTAGATCAAAGTTTTGATAGATCATAAACTTTTAAACATATTATAAGTCTAAAAAATGTATATTTGTTTACGAAAACCTTACTCTAAATGTTTAGGGACTATTATTCATAAGAATATAAAGTTCTATAGAGCTTATATAATTTGGTATATATAGGTAGATACAGTCACTGTTAGCTAAAATCTCAAACGGTAGATCCCGAAATAGGAGGAAATCCACCATATTAATGTTAGTAAGTGGCTGACAGTACTCGTATGATATGGAGGCTTGATAGAAAAAAAATTATATACAGGTTAAAAGTCGTTGCAAATAAGCTTTCTATCTACATATTCAAGCATATATATTGAAAATTATAAAATATGGAGGGAATAAACATGCTCATTGCATTTAACTTTAGTCAGATGTTCTCATTCCTTACTAACCTCTGCTTCGCATTTGATCTGGGCGATCTCTTCTGCTGGTAACTGAGTTATCTAAGCGGAAGTGCAAGAGGTATCTGCAGGGAATAAACATAAGGTTTTAGACTTCCCGATTGCAGAATGCCTGAGTATAACGGGGGATGAACAATCAGGAAAAGAGTGAGGGATTAAAATGTTCTACAGTATTAACTATTCAAAGGTCTGCGTTGCCTTTACCAAGGAATGCTTCAGCTTCGTTTTCAATGACTGTTGCTGGTAATTATATGTGATTAAAAGGCCTCTGCAGCGTGTATAATAGTGTTCCTATAATCTCAATTGCAGAATGCCTGGGTAAAACGGGGGATGAACAATCAGGAAAAGAGTGAGGGAATGAAATGTTCTTGAGCATTAACTTTTCGAAGGTCTGCTATACCTTCTCCCAGGAATGCTTCAGCTTCGTCTTCCAAGACTGCGGCTGCTGCTTCCCCTGGTAATTATATGTGAGTAAAAGGTCTCTGCAGTGTGTATAATAGTGCTCCTATAATCTCAATTGCAGAATGCCTGGGTAAAACGGGGGATGAACAATCAGGAAAAGAGTGAGGGAATGAAATGTTCTTGAGCATTAACTTTTCGAAGGTCTGCTATACCTTCTCCCAGGAATGCTTCAGCTTCGTCTTCCAAGACTGCGGCTGCTGCTTCCCCTGGTAATTATATACGAGTAAAAGATAAAAATAACAGATGAAGTTGCCTGCTTTTCGGGCAACTTCATCTTTAAAAAAGAAATATGATACTGCTACTTTTTTACTTCTTTTTTATTTTCCCAATATTTAGTCTCTTGAAGATTTCTATAATTTTGAATATACTTCTGGGAATATAAGAGAAGAAACGGTGTAAAATTTAAAATTGTTTTCAAAAAGTCTAAAATCAAGACAGGATAATATTTTTAAAACATTATGGCTTTCCAAAAAGGATATTCACGTAAGAAAAACAAAATAAAAATTAAAGAAACGAGATGTCTGGACACTCTACACAACTAATGCAAAAAAAGATTCTATCTCTAAATACTAAAAGACTATTATTTGTAAGGAGTTGTTGTTCCCTACATTATATGTAAATTCACATCACACCTTATTATTGATGCTCCTTAGTGATTTAATATTGGATTGTTTTGATGTATATAGACTGAAGTTCAATAATAAGATCTCTAATGGAGATAAAACATCCAGATGCCTGATTTAAGGCCTTTTGAATCCTTAAATCTTTTAGCTGGAAATCTTCAAGATTGTTTTATAATCATCTGAGTTCCAAGGATAAATCTCTGAGAACATGACTTGGAGTACAATATAAAAGTGGATATTGAAGGAGGTTGGGCGAAAGCATATAATATCCGAAGTAATCCGTAAACGGAGTTTAGTTGGCAGGGATGAGTCAATTAGAATAGAATAAAAAGATTTTCAAAGTAAAGAAGTGGAGGGACTTACAATGTTTTACTACTTAAGTTATTCAAAAATCACCATATTTATTCAGATAATAAGATTTAAGTTGATGATAGGCGACCAGGGTTTTGGCCCCTTCGGAAGATTCTTAATGTAAAGTAATTCTTAAAGTAAAATAAATTAGATGTCTACCAGTGAGCTACAATTTTGAGTAATGTAACCAGTACAGGCACTACTGCCTGAGCATGCAGTTGGCCTGTATCATTCTTTCTTCAGTAAAAGTAACATTTTTACCAAACTGATTGGTTCGGGTCCTTTCCAGAAAATGCTACCTTAATTAATCGAACAGGTATAAGATTTCAGCCGGGATTGACCCTTTACATATGCAGTTATCCTTCTGTATTAAAACTAAAGAGAAGGTTGAACTTTTAAAAAGAGGCAGGTTTAAACGGTTAAGGTAATAGGTTTAAACTTTAAAATGATAGGAGTTAAAAGTTTTGAAATGAGAAAAATTTAAATTTTTAAAATGAAAAAGGGTTTTACTGCCTTCAAAAGGCTGTATCAGAAAAAGTTCCTTTTTAAAGACTCTGTAACATCCTCCTAACATTGTTATCCTTAATTCTTAGATCCGTGTGTTTAAACGATATCCATTGGTCATCGGTTAAGGAATTTTCTTGCCTGAAAGCTATCGATTTTGCATTAGAAGCCATCCTTAAATTTTGGCCTCTTTACATGAAATCGATACCCTGTCCCAGCTCACAAATTACTAAAATATTTGACAAATGTTGGGAAATTGATGCAATTTGTCACGATTCCTCACTTAACCGAAGACGCATGAAACGATATCCAAATAGTAGTTCGGCTCTGTATAAATCCTGTAATCTAGAGCATACTGACAGTTTTTAACGGTATCTCGAAAGTAAATTTATACATTTATTTGATCGCCATCTGTAATTGTGATCAAAATCTAGGGCTGAGAAAGTTAACATGGTGATTTATTACACAGAAAACAAGAAGTTTGTGTGCCTGTACTCCGTGCCTGTACTCCTGTTGTTTCGTGTTCTCAGGGCTGTAAATAGCACCTGCAAATGGTCCCAACTCTTCGTACCCTATAACTGCATATGAGGAAGGAAGAATCCAACGAAACGGTATGATACGAAATAATTGTAGCCCGAAAACCTATGTTATCATCTTTCTTGTTCTCATGCTTTCCTTGTTTTCAGCGGCTCATCTGCTTTTGGGATGTAAATAAAGGAGTTCTGGTTTTTGCTAAAATTATAGCTTTAAGCTTCAAAGTTAAAATTTAACCTGAGAATTGAAGCTTAGAGAGTAATTCTACAAAGCCAATAATTGAGATTTGAGAGAGATTCTCAAGGCCGAAAAGAAATATACAAATTTCCACTTAAAATCAAAATTCTGGTTTAGTATGACAACGAAGAGGAAAATCTTCCACATACAGCTTTTTACAAAATAACTTTTATTCGCTACTTATAAGAGAGAACAAGAAAGTACGTAACTCATGGGAAGTGACCAGGCCGTTTAATCCTTAGGTATTCGATTAGAAAAGAAAAGACTAGCACACATTTGTGAGTTTTTCCCTGAGTAACTAAGCTCAAGGTTACGTAACTCAAACTCAAAACTAAAGGTATGAAAATTGCCTGACAAATAGGCAGTCTTCATAACATTCAGGATAGAAGTAAGGAGGAAATAAGTAAGATTATACTTATATATCCACCTTATTAAACCGCCACATAGCAGCAGTTAACATTGAAAGGGCGAAGAAAATAAGGCCCATGAAGCATATAGCAATATCGGCTGTAGTATACATATAGTGATTCCCCATTACAGAGAAATTAGACCCTAAAGCAAAATAACGAATTCCATCTGCTAGCAGGGTTAGTGGGTTAAACATTGAGAGAAACTTGAGTATGGCAGGAAAAGAGTCGATAGGATAAAGGGCATTACTTACAAAGAAAAGCGGCATGCTAAGCAGAGTAAGAATTGACTGCATTCCCTCCGGATTTTCAATTGTAATTGCAATAGTACCTGACAGGAAAAGAAAGCCCAGAGTAAAGATTGCCACAAGTAGCATAATGCCCACAAATGCGACAAGGGTATCAGCAAGAGTGTATCCCTTAAAGAAGTCCATTCCTATAAGTCTCCCGAATCCAATTATTATGAAAGTTTGAATAAATGCCTTGGTCACACCCGAAAGTCCAATCCCGAGAATAATATGAAATCTGGGAACCGGACTTGCAAGAGTCTCCCTTAGGAGGCTGAATTTTTTATCAAACATAAGGGTAGTGCCTCCAAAAAGACTGCTGAACAGCACATCCATTGCAATTATTCCTGCACCCATATAAGAAAGGTAATCGACTACGGGAACACCAGATACATTTGGAATAAGTGAAGTTAGTTTGTCAAAACTATCTGACATGGCAAGCCCGAAAAATGCCAGCCACATCACTGGTTGAATCAGTGAACTGAAGAGCACCGATTTAAATCTGAAGAATTTCACCATCTCTCTCCAGTATATAGCACGAAATTCGAAGTTCATTCCGAAACCTCCCCCATTTCCATTCCTTGCTGTTTTTCTTTTTCATCGCCTTCCCTTAACCCATGCCCTGTATAATGAACAAAAACGTCATCCATGGAGGGTTTTTTAATATTTACAGTTGTGACTTCTATCCCTTCTGCCCGGATCTTCTCCATAATCTGGGGAAGCACATGAGTAACATCCTCCGCAATCAGAACTCTCAGGGATTTAGTATCTTCGGTTACGCTTTTTACTGACCCTAGCGACCTTAAAATTTCTGCAGCAATCTTATTATCACTGGTCTCCAGATAAATAAGATCTTTACCAAGTTTATTTTTTAATTCATCCGCACTTCCGGTTACGATTATTTTTCCGTGGTCAATTATGCTTATTCTGTCACTTAACTGATCTGCCTCTTCCATATAGTGTGTTGTCAAGAATATGGTAGTGCCTTCTCTCTTAATCTCCCTGAGGTACTCCCACATTCTCAGTCTCGTCTGGATATCAAAACCCACTGTTGGCTCATCAAGGAAGAGAACTGCGGGTTTTGTCATTAATCCTCTTGCAAGCTCAAGTCTTCGCTTCATACCGCCGCTCAGATCCTTTGCCAAGGTATTTTTTTTACTCTCCAGATCTGTCAGTTTTAAGAGTTCATCGATGCGTTCTTTTCTTTCTTTCTTTGGCATGGAATAGATTTTACCGTGATACTCAAGGTTCTCAGACACAGTCATTTCATGATCGAGGCAAAGCATCTGAAAAACGATACCTATTGATCTTCTTACGGAATTCGATTCCTTTGCTACATCATATCCATTGACTCTAGCTTCGCCCTTCTGGATTTTCCTTAATGTGGTGAGAATATTAATCACGGTACTCTTGCCCGCCCCATTTGGACCAAGAAATGAGAAAATCTCCCCCTGTTTTACAGTAAAGCTGATATTGTCAACAGCTTTTACAGAACCATATGAATGTTCCAGATTATTTACTTCTATGACATTTCCAGCCATTGGTAATTAACCCCCTTCCCTCTACCGTATCGGATCACTCCTTATTACTTATACTAGACCCCAATCTTGAATACTGAACCCCAATCTAGAATGGGTAAGAATTTAGCAGGTAGTTTGTTGAAACTATTTAGTTTGGATAAATATCTTGATAGTTTTACACAAGTAGGTTATGCCTCAGATGGTTTATACAAATAGGAAATAAAGCTTCTAAACTAATATCAGAGAAGCTCATTATTTTTCGTTTAGAGATTCCTAAGATGCCTGATAAATTGCTCAGTTCAAATTTACGTCCTGAAATTTACCCCCTATAATTTCTCCCTTTTGTTTTTTTTATTAAAAATCTCTTTCCTTATTACATCACAAATAAAAGGTGAAAAGAATATAAGAAAGATATCTTTATATTATGGAACCTGCTTCGAAACGATTGTCGACTAAGCTAAGAACTGAATTTCTGTTAAAAAATAACCAGGGATTTAAGTTTAGTAATGTTCTCTATTAAAGAAACAGATAGGCAGTGTGCCTGGTTTCCTGTAGAATTATAAATCTCAAGAAATTATTGAGTCAGAATATCAACCTACATTCCGCAGATGTACACAGAAGTATGATTTCTTTTCCGATTTGCCCAATATTATTCCTTAAAGATGAAATGAATATTTAAACTACTGCCGTATTGAGAAAATAGGTATCATTTTTGTGTACATCTGCGGAAAGTGGGATCAATATTAGAAGGCCAATTTCTCCTACATCACAAAAAAACTTGACTTAGAATTTACAGCAAATTCACAACACTGCCGAAAAAATTCACTGAAAGGAACGGATTCGAACCCACGAACTCCTACAAAAATAGGCACTCAAACTATCGTCTTTGGCGTGGCTGGGCAACCCTCGCATACTTGTTTAATCTTTAATACATAAATGTGGATAAACACAAATGCATTCTTTTTCAACACATTAGAATCGTATATGATCTATCGAAGTATATGTTGACCATTAGGTATGGATACATATAAATACGTTAATCGGTGATCTTATTTAGGGGGTAAATAATGGCAGATATTTTGAGACTGTCACCGGTTATTAGTGCGTATCCTGATGATGA
>CAYSZA010000085.1:0-2124 GCA_964435275.1 uncultured Methanosarcinales archaeon
TTGCAAGCTTATTTCTCTACTACGTTCTTGCTCTTTCTGTTTTGATGATCTTTCTGGTGTTTGATATTCAAAGTATTGATAAAGTACATTTCTTATTACATCGGCTCTACTCAAATTATACTTTTTTGCGAAGTAATCAATAAAAGGAAGGATCGTGTTAAGATCAGCATATTGCAAGATTATTAAGGAAGTATACATTTGTCCTCCTTTAATTGCACGTATCATGAAATGTCTTTTTATTTACTGTTCGCACTATATTCTAGCACCTTTAGCCAAAGTTTTGTGCTTTCCTATACATTTACAAAATTCAATTGATTTTATAATATTTATAGGTATTTAATTTATAAACTATATAGATATATTAATTGAAAACATATTTTTTTTGCACAAGCGTTTTTTGGAATTGCAGTAAATATCTCTCAGGTGACTTGTCTTTCAGATATTCAGCGGGGCTCGGGAACTTATTTTGGGTTTTATGTAGGTTTATGGGTTTCGTCAAAAAGCTAGTCGTCGACTTTACTTTATGTAAATTCCAGGTTTGGAAATTTCCGGGAAAGTTGAACCAAAAAAGAAAACTAAAATGACTTAAATGAGGATGTGACATATTTTCTAAGTATATATGACTTCCCGTTTGAAGTCTAAAATCAAGCATATTCGTTATTTTAGAGAATTTCTACAGAGCCAATGTACTTTTAATTATTAAATTTTGTATATTCCCTTCATATATACTTCTCTATACTGTATTTGGGGAATATTTTTATATTTTTATATAATATTGTGAATTGTACTAACGAAGTAAACTCTTCTAGACTTATTTCTGGAAGACTAACTGATAGTATATATTTCCTTAATGAGTTCTGTGAAATCTGCGAGAAATTGGAGATTTTTACGACTAATATCGAACATATAGAGTTGCTCATTCTCCAAAGACTTCTGGAACCCTAAGTGATCCAAAAACAACCCAGTTAATGTAGGAGAATCATAAGATGGCAAAAAAAACCCTAGTCGTTATACTGACAGTGCTCTTTGCACTGACTGTATTGGCTTCAGCCGTTAGCGCAATGCCTTTTAATGATCATAATAAAATGAGTAATCAGTTTAATATGAGAGGTGCATGGTCAGCAGCGTCTTCTGATGGGTCAAAATCCTCTGATTTTTATGATAATCATAAAATGAGTAATCAGTTTAATATGAGAGATGCATGGTCAGCAGCATCTTCTGATGAGTCAAAATCCACTGATGAGTCAACATCTTCTGATGAGTCAAAATCCACTGATCTTTATAATTATCATAAAACGAGTAATCAGTTTAATATGAGAGATGCATGGTCAGCAGCGTCTTCTGATGGGTCAAAATCCTCTGATGAGTCAACATCTTCTGATAAGTCAACATCTTCTGATAAGTCAACGTCTTCGGATAAGTGTCCATTATGCGGTGGTGAGTCAAAGTCTTCTGATGAGTCAAAATCCTCTGACGAGTCCACAACATCTTCGGATAAGTGTCCATTATGCGGTGGTGAGTCAAAGTCTTCTGATGAGTCCACAACATCTTCGGATAATTGTACATCGTGCAGTTCTTGTCCGTCGTGTGCAGGTTCTTCATGTTGTTCAGGAGTAGCATGTGGAAATGAATCATGTACTTCATGTTGTTCAGGCTGTCTCTCAAGCTGTGATTCATGTAACTGAAAAAGAACGAGACTTTAGTCTCAAATTTTGTTTTTTACTCTCAAAAAGATAAAAAGATGAAATTCAGAATCTGTAAACATTAAAACCTTCTTTTTTCAACTTAGAGCCTATCCGAAAAGTGGTTACCTGCTGTAACTTTTTCAATGTAATAATGCAAAACTGGAACGGATACTCTTATATTATAGACCTATTATGACTTTTCAACATGCTGTTATTGACTTTTCGGATAGGCTCTTAACCGAAAAAGCATGAATAAATAATAAAAAACTCAAACTTCGAAACTTTATTAGGGGTACTTTTTTTGCCCTGAATTCTTGCTTTTTATTTACTTTTTCCTGTATTTAATTTGTTTTTATCAGTCGCTTTTCCATAAATTTTAATAGTTTTTCAGCTATTGTTTTCCAGTTGTATCGCTTTTTGAGAAGGTTATAACCTTTCT
>CAYSZA010000085.1:2224-10419 GCA_964435275.1 uncultured Methanosarcinales archaeon
TTCTGTCCTGAAATTCTCCACAAGGCTGACCGCATCGCTTGCAACTACAGGTTTTTTAGCATCCCAGGCTTCAAGCACCATAATTCCGAAAGGTTCGTTCCGGCTAGGTATGCACACAAGGTCGCAGGCATTGAGCCAGTCTTTTACGGTATTTTATATGGAGGTTTTAAAAGCGATTTTTCTCCCTTTCTCATTTTTTCCGTTTCTGACTATCTAGAGTGGTCAAGTAGCCTATAAAGTGTAAGAGATAGCAACGTTTATTTAAGTATAAAGTCGATCAATTGTAAATGGACGGTAAAGAAAGAAAAGACACCCGAGAAGCTAACCTTCAAGAGCCTAAGCTTGAAGGAGCCGAGTTTATAGAAGTTAATCTTGAAAAGGCAAATTTTATAGGTGCTAACCTTAAAGGGGCTAATTTTAAAGGAGTTAATCTTGAGAAGGCTAACTTCCAGGGAGCTGAACTTCAAGGAGCTAAACTTCAAATGGCTACACTTTGTGGAGCTGACCTTATAGAGGCTAACCTTCAAGGAGCTAACCTCCAAAGAACCGACCTTATAGAAGCAAATCTTGAAAGGGCTAACCTTCAAGAGGCTACGTTTAATGGAGCTGATCTTCAAGAAGCTAACCTTCAAGAAGCTAATCTTCAAGGAACTGACTTTATAGAGGCTAACCTCGAAAAAGCTAATCTTCAAGGAGCTAACCTTAAAGAGACTAACTTTAAAAGAGCTGACCTTGAAAAGGCTAACCTCCAGGGAGCTGAACTTCAAGGAGCTGACCTTGAAGAGGCTAACCTTCGAAGAGTTGAACTTCAAGGAGCTAATCTTCAAGAAGCTAATCTCCAGAGAGCTGACCTTAGAAAGGCTAACCTTAAAGGAGCTAATTTTGAAAAGGCTAACCTTGAGAGGGCCAAACTTAAAGAAACTAACTTTAGAGAGGCTAAATGTGAGGGGATTAACCTTGAGGAAGCCGAACTTAAAGAAGCTAAACTTATGAAAGCTAACCTCATAAAAGCTAAACTTATAAGGGCCAAACTTCAAAGGGCTAACCTTCAAGGGGCTAACCTTCAAGAGGCTAACCTTATAAAAGCTAAACTTAAGGACGCTAACCTTCAAAGGGCTAAACTCAATGGAGCTAACCTTAATGGAGCTGACCTTCAAAGGGTTAACTTTAGAAAGGCTGATCTTAAAGGGGCTAAACTTAAGGGGGCAAATCTGGAAGGGGCTCTACATCTATTAATTGACCAGCTTTCTGGTGTAAAAACACTTTATAATGCAAAATTAGACGAAAAACTTTTCACAAAATTAAAAGAGAAGTATCCTGCCCTCTTTGAAGCGTATGATTAAGAGCCTATAAAAAATGTTATAACCTATTGCAATTTTTAGTAGGAATACTCACACTCGAAAAGGTACTCTATATCATAGACCTATTGTAGTTTTTAACATGAAATTATTGACTTTCTGGATAGTCTCTGAGATAAACAATCCGGAATCGGTGCTTTTCACAGTAAATGATCTTTCAGTTGTTATCCTTTTCCTTGTATGCCTTTTTTATTCATGGCTCAAATGTCTGCAAGATCCAGTCTTTTATCTCATCTCTGACTTGCCGGAAGACCTTTAGCTGCTCCTCCTCGGATCCCACAGCCGCGGCAGGATCTTCAAAACTTTTGTGGATTACTCCTCTTGCTCTTGGAGATCTGGTCGGAAGCTCCATATTTGTGCTGCAGATAGGGCAGGCTACTTTAGCCCGATCGCATACCGTGACCGCTAAGTCAAATATGATGTCCTGAAATTCCTGGGGAGTTTTGGAGCGATGATTGGAAATATCGATGCCGATCTCCTTCATGACTATAATAGCGTAAGGATTAACAGTTGTAGCTTCAACACCGGCGCTGTAAGCCTCATATCGATCTCCATAAATAGCTTTTAAAAGACCTTCGGCCATCTGTGACCTGGCTGAGTTATGGGTGCATAGAAAAATAATCTTCTTCTTTTCCTGTGGTCTCATATTTCTAACCATCTCATTATTATTGCGCATGATGACAGATCAGCATTGTGACTGTTCCAGTATCTGGATTACGGTGGATCGGGACGCCAGAAAATTTCGTTGGTTTCAGTTTTCATCTTTTTAGCTTCATTCTGTGCCTCTTTTACAATCTCCCTAAACTGCGTTATATGTTATATTATACTATCAACAACTCTCTCTTTTTCTCCTCCGGAGAAAACTCTGTAAACTTGCAGATGCCAGCGCGTGCAATCTGACTCTGGCGCATCAATTTCAATCAGGTTATAGCATTGAGACACTTTTCCGCGAATTTTGGAAGAGCATAAAGTTCCCGCACTGATGACAAGCATATCGTTTAACCTCCAGACCCAGGGAATGTGCCAGTGCCCACAGAGTACAAGGTTCACACCTGAGCGGTCCAGGAGTTCCAGAACATCTCCGGCATCTACAAGTACATTATTTCCTCTGCCAGTTCTGGGAATTGGAATTAGATGGTGGTGCAGGGCAAAAATTTTGAAACTACCTAATGAGAAAATAGTCTCTATCCAGCCGTAATTCTCCCTTCCGATGTGGCCTTCTTCAAGTTCCGGTTGGGAAGAATCAAGCCCTACTACAGTGACCTCGCCAAAGTGCCCGAAGGTGGATCTGGTTTTGAAAAGGTCCTCAAAAAAGAGGTAACCAGCGTTTCTGGAGTCATGGTTTCCTGGAACTATTACCTTGTTTTTGCATTCAATCCTGTCAATGAAGTTTTTTGCCCCACTATACTCAGCTGCAAGCCCATTCTCAGTCAGGTCGCCGGTGATTATTACGATATCAGGAGAACTACGGTTTATGTTTTCAAGCATAGAATTTGCAATCTCAGGCATATAATATGTCTCTGAGAAATGAATGTCTGAAATATGTACTATCCTTTTGATATTTATTCCTCTGTCTTAGTCTTTTACTACTCTGACTTTTCTCAGAAGTGAGATTTACCGACTAATATATATAGTTACTCGATTTAGCCTATATGTATGTAATTTAATAAATTATCTTCAAAAAATCTACATTCTCTATATACTAACAGGTTGATTAACACGAAGAATTTAAAAGTTAGGTAGTGAGATGGGTCATAAAAACATAAGCATCAGAAGCTCTCTACTTTTCCTCAAATACAATAGTGTACTCATTTTTCGAGTTGATCTATGACTCAAGGAAACAGCAGCAATTGGCTTTTCAGTAAAACCAATCAAGTCTTTAATTAGAGCACATTTGTTTCAGACGATTTATGGGGAATTTATGATAAACAGCCAGAGTGCCAGAGAACAAATCCTATCTTAAAGTTGTTTGATACCGTTTAAGTTTTCTAAACTAGATATCTATCCTCAAAAAATGATCAGTTACTCAAATACTGATAAATCTTACTTCTGGAATTTAATATCCTCACACTTTTCCTCCTAATAAAAGTACAGCAGGTTAGGCCTATCTGCTATTTTAAAGACAAATAACTTCAATTTTAATTTTTTAAGGTATTTTATTCCTCAGTATGGAACCCAATCAAAAATTTACAAAATAGAAAACGGATGTCATAGTCATAAATAAATCCAATCTTCTGAAAATTAAAGCTTCGATTAAGCTTTATTATCAACTTAGAGGATAAAAATAAGTTGTTTCTTAAAAATATTTAAATTTTTGATATATTGTTTGATGTAGGAGTTTTATTGGGGAATTTATACCAATAATATCTATTCATGATCCTTTATTTCTAAACTAACTTTGGAAAAATATAACTAATTTTTTCCCCAATATTCTTTCCTTTTTTTCTATATTTTCTATAGTAACTATATGTTATATTATTTAGTTTTAGACGTATCCCTAATATGTTCTACACTATAAAGTATATGGAAAATTATTATATAGTTCTATACTTTTATAGTGTTTGTACGGCTAACGAGTTGAATATATGTAAATACTATATTAATGAGATTTTGACAAACCTCTGACTTCAACATTGTTTATACCTTCCTTATAGACACCCAGCTAAATTTAGAGGTTTTCCAAAATTCTCTCTATTTATTTAAAGGAGGTTATTTAACGTGGCAAGTAAACTAAAAACATGCGCAATCCTCACTCTACTGGTGACTGGACTTGTGTTTCTGGGAATTGGATGTGCTGAAAAAGATGGTGGAGACTCTTCCCCATCTCAAGAAACCTCTTCAGAAGAGGCTTCCATACAGGAGACAACTACTGCCGAAGCACCACAGGGAGCTACTTCTGACGAAGCACAGAGTATTTCTTTGAAAGGATCTGACACAATTTTGCCCCTCGCACAGGCCGAAGCTGAGGAGTTTATGACTGAAAGCTCTGGAAAAAGTGTAACCGTGACAGGAGGCGGATCCGGGGTTGGGATCACAGCTCTCATTGACGGCGAAGTAGATATTGCTACCGCATCCAGGGAAATGAAAGCCGAAGAAATGGAAGCTGCTAAATCAAAAGGTATTAATCCTGTAGAAACTGCTATTGCTTATGACGGCATTTCCGTTATTGTGAACCCTCAGAATTCTGTTTCTGAACTTACCTTTGACCAGCTGCGTGGAATTTATAACGGAAGCATTAACAACTGGAAAGAGGTCGGAGGAGAAGACAGGCCAATTGTAGTAATTTCCAGAGACAGCAGTTCCGGAACTTATGAGTATTTTAAGGAAGCCGTTTTGATCGAGGACGAATACAGGTCTGACGCCCTTACCCAGCCTGCTACAGGAGGAGTTGTTGGTGAGGTCTCCCAGAACCCAGGCGCAATTGGATACATAGGTGTTGCATATCTTGATGAAAGCGTAAAAGCCCTTAACCTTGACTCAGGGAATGGCTTCGAAGCTCCAACTTCTGAAAACATTCTCAGTGGTGCATACCCGCTTTCAAGGTCTCTTTACTTCTACACCAATGGTGAACCCTCAGGTCTTACAAAGGAATTTATCGACTTTGTGTTGAGTGAGAAAGGACAGGGGATAGTAAGTGAAGTAGGGTACTTCCCATTAAAGAAGTAATAATGGAAAAATAAATTTTCATGATAAAAGATGCTCGACAGAAACTATAAGGACAAATACGATCAAATCGGAGCTTCTCATAGTAAGTGCTCTACGGTCGTATCCTTTTCCTTATATTACTTTTTCCATTCAGGGACAGTTTGCTTGGTTTAAAAGTACTTCATATGAACTTTCTTACAGGAAAGTCCTGGTATCCAATATTCTTATTATTTTTCACGGATCCCGGAGAGCTCCGGTTTATGCTCTCAAGCATTGAATTTGCAATCTAAGGCATATAATATACCTCTGAGAAAAGGACGCCTGAGATATTTACTATTTTCTTGATATCTATTCCTCTGTCTTACTTATTCAGGTTTCAACCTTTAGAATAGGACTCATAAGATTGTATTATATTGTCCCATTTAGCCTATATACAGGAAGAAAGCAGGCGAAGCGCAAGTGCACAAGCGTCTGGAAAATGTCAACATATTAACTGATGAATTACCGAAAAAGAAAAGAAGAGATTTGAGGTACTGGCTCACTCTAAAGAAAGTAACATGGGATAATTAAGTAAGTTTCTTACTGATGGCGTATTTTCCGGTCTGTTTGCGTTTTCTGGTTGTTCGTATATTCTGGTCCCACGCTACTAAGTAATGATATGTATCCCGTGTATATATATTTTTCTTTTTTCTATGTAATTATCTCTATAAATATTGCTATTCGTTTCGAAAACCTATACTTTTGTTTTTCCTTTCGGATATGCTGGGGAGTATTTTACACCCCAAATAGCAGTTTTTGTAAAAAATAATCTGAAAACCTTTCGTTTTCATTCCTCTATTTGATTTATTCCATTATTAGTATTCCAAATAAATAGTGTCAGGAACATTTAGTTATTGGTCTTTTGTATGTTCAGAATCAGTACGCACTGACATAGGAATACTAAGAATTATGCTCAATAATTAAATTGTCACGACAATAGTCTGCTCATAATAATTTTCCTTTTCTTTCGCTCGTTTTTTCCTCTTATTTGTCTATACATTCTTTTAATCTTATATTTAGCACATTTACTCCTTTGAATAATTAATTTATTTTTCTATGGATATATGTTTTTTTGAAGAAAATATATCTTTTGGCGAAACCTCTTTATACTTTTTCTGCATTCTATTGACTGAACAAGAGTTCTTGAACTTTTAGACTGCAAGGAATTCTTAATAAAATGGTTGTGCTTGTTTATGCAAGGAAAACTCAGAATCGATACTAAAACTACTATAAATGCTGAGGCTGCAGAAACTCTTCTTCAGGAAGGATGGAAGAAAATGGATCTACACGTACATTCTTCCTGCTCTCATGATGTTCCTCCCGTGCCGGCAATGCATCCTGCAGTTCTTTTTGGAAAAGCAAGGTCTCAGGGGCTTGATTTTGTTACTTTTACCGACCATGATACTGTCAAAGCTTACGATTTACTTGGTTGGGATAGGGAAGGACTGGTTCCAGGAGTTGAGATTTCAATTATGGATCCTGAGAATATAGGGCATACTCTTCACGTTAATGTTTTTGAACTTGATTCGGAAGAGTTCAAGGAACTTGAGTTGATTGCAAGCCAGGAACGCGATTTTAAAAGCTTTATTCACTATCTCAGAACCCACGATCTTCCGCACATGTATAACCACCCCTTTCAGTTTGAAATTGGAGACCGCCCTAATCTGTTGGCTGTACCTGAGCTTATAAAGCAATTTCCCGTTGTCGAGTATAACATGCAGAACTTAATGGAAAAAAACATCATGACTGCAGCACTAGCCAGAAAGTACGGAAAAGGACTTGCTGCGACTACAGATAGTCATACAGGAGGTATGGGATCTGTTTACACCCTTGCAAAGGGTGAAACTTTTAGAGAATTTTTTGAAAATATAAAAAGTGGAAGGTCATATATTGTAGTTGAAGGAGGAACCAGGCGGCATCTTACAAAAGAATGGAGCTCCTGGATTGAGCTTGTTTTTACTATGGATAGACAGTTACGAGAAGACCTGAACTTCACTACGAAAGTCCAGAGCTTTGACAGAGTAATAAATCTTCTTGCAAGTGAGAGAATTAAAGAATTTCCCAGGATTAACAGCCTGGCAATGAAATTTTTCCAGAATTTCTCCAGGTCAGGACTTCCTGCTTATATGTATATGAGAGCTGAAAAACCTCTGGTCTCCAGGATAGAAAAAATCTTGAATCAGATAGCATGAACTATTAGTTGCTTAAGTTCCCAATAATGTTTAATTTGAAGTAATTAATTAGCTTTTCCCAGATTTTCCGTTTTTTGCTTACTCCTTTCCTGTTGACTCTTTCGAAGAACCAAATATCCTTTTAGTACAGCCTGTTAAATCAGGTTTTTCGCTTTTCAATAGCCAATTCTCTAACACATTATGGCTGAATACACGTTATATTACATCAACAATCCACTCCTTTCTCTTCAGGAGAAAATCGGAAACCAAAATGTGTATCAAGGGTTAAGATGCAGAGCGCAAGTATGTGAACGTCTGAAAAATGTCAACTTATTAATTGATAAGCCACAAAAAATAAAAAGGAATAGTTAAAGGGATTGATTTACTGTAAAAAAGTAACATGGGGGAGTTATGTAAACTCCTTACTGATGGCACGGTTTTTGGTCTGTTCGTATATTTTTTGTCCCACGCTACTATCTATCGATAGTCATATCATGTATATATGTTTTTTTCTTTTTTTCTATGTAATTATAAATTAAGTATTGTCCTTATGATCAGGGAATATATTTCATTCATTAAATTTAATTTCCACGATTTCCCTACCTGATTTGTTTTATTCCTGCCCTCTACTTCTTTATATTACTTCCTTTTTTGATCGGTTCGTTAACTGGGTGAACATTCCTATTTACGCAAGCCTACATTTCTTTCACAATCCTTTTCACAACCCTTTTCAAAAAAGGCTTGATCGCAAACTTTTTCAAAAAAAGTTTGATCAAAAACGTCTAAATGACATCGTAGGCGTGATCAACCGGCGCAACGGTTGCGGCTCAATGGTTGCGGCTCAACGCTTGCGCCAAGAGGGCTAATTTCTGTCCCGTAAATTTTACGTATTTTCTCCCGAATTCCGCCTCAGGAGGACGGATTTATAATAAAGCTGATTTACTCGAATCGTTTAGTGAGTTTGTTCTTTCTTCACTCTGTT
>CAYSZA010000086.1:0-5481 GCA_964435275.1 uncultured Methanosarcinales archaeon
GGAAGAGCTTTTCCATCATGTCCTTATCTGTCGGGACAAACTCTCCCTTGAAGTCAAGCCCGTACTTCTGCTTGAGCTCCATTGCCTTCATCGGGATCCTCATAAGGTCCCAGTCATCCTGGGTGCATTTTTCTCCTACTTTTGCCCTGTCGTAGAAATCATAGCAATCAAATGATTTTCTGAATGTCATGCCTTTTGCCTCCCGGAATTATTTCATTACCGCAAGTGCTACTTTTGCAGCCTCTGCAGCGTTTTCTGCGGTTGCATCTGCTCCTATCTCGGCAATCCATTTGTCGGATACAGGTGCTCCTCCGAACATGCATTTTACACTGTCCCTGAGATTTTCTTCTCTTATCCTGTCCATGAGGTCTTTCTGGCCAAGCATGGAGGTAGTCATAAGGGCTGAGCCGACAAGAAGAACTTTTTGTCCTTTGTGCTTTGCAGCCTCTTCAACAACAGTTTCGTTAAGGACGTCAACTCCAAGGTCAAGGATCTGGAATCCATTTGCCCCGAGCATGGTGGTAACAAGCCTGTGCCCTATGTCATGGATGTCCCCTTCTGCAACAAAAGTAATTGCAAGTCCAGCCTTCTCTACTTCACTGCTACTTTTCTCAAGCGCAGGGGTGAGGATTTTCATTGCGCCCTCCATTGTCTTCCCTGACATCATGATCTGGGGCAGGAAAATTTCAGCAGCTTCGAACCTGTCACCGACGATTTTCATCCCTTCAGACAGGCCCTTCGCAATAATATCAAGCGGAGAAATTCCCGCATCAAGGGCTTCCTGGGTTAACTGTGCACAACCGGCTATGTTTTGAGTTACTATGGAATCGCGTAACTTGTCAAAGATTTCAGTATTAGTCATCCCATTCTCACTTCTTTTATTTTTTAAGTCTGACCAGGCAGGAATCTACTCCAGTTTGCCGGACATCGGAATCTCATTACCCATTTTAACCATATAATACTTTCCCGTGAAAGTGAGAAATATATAATGTATGTTAGAGAAACCCAGGCAATAGAAAGTTACTATAAATATTTATCGATTGAATCAGGTTGAGATCATGTTAGAAAAAAATCAAATAAAGTTGCGATATAATAAGGAAAAAGTTTAACAATAAATTCAAAAAAAGTTTGACTAAATCCTCCCTCATCTGAAAAATATAAGAAAAGCGATAAGCGTCGCAACATTAAGTAAAAAGGCAAAAACACTAACTGTTAGCCCTGTTTTTGCAATCGCATCTTCGGATTCTTTAAGCCTGGATCTGGCCAGAATAATCCCAACAATAGAAAAAGGTATTGCAAAAGAGGTTGAGAACAGGCTTCCTGCACCGAGCCAGAAAGAGAGGGAAACAAGTACACCTGTTATCCCTGATATAAGGCTGAGAATTCCCTTAAATCTCGAAACATCACTAATTTTATCTCCTCCTGCTCGAAAGTTTGACAAAAGATTGATTGACTTTCGTTTTAACCAGGTGCTATCCTTTTCCCCTGATCTGCATAAGGCAAACCATTTAATGGAGATTTCCGTCCTCATTAAGGATCTTTAAAAGTTCAATAATTGAGTATGAGGCGCGGGTAATTCCCATACTGCGTTTATCAGTATCCGTGCCTGCCACATAGAGATTCCGAACCGGAGTCCTAATATCTGCGAATTTCCCATTAATTGTGACTGCAGCCTTTTCAGGGACCATTATCTGTTCGTGTTTCATGTCTATGTGTTCTTCGAGATTCGGATGGGCGCGAAGAATTGTTTCGTAGGCTTTTTTAAGTTCCTGTTCCTCGTTTTTATTTTCGTCGATAACGAAAGAAAAGCCAATAAGCTGTTTATCCTTGGGAGCAAGTGAGGGGTCATAGTTACTGATAGGCATTGCCCAGTAGGCGAAGTCCTTGAACCAGATCTCTGAGCCTGTGTAATTGAACTCAGGAAGTTCTCTTTCCAGTCCAAGCCAGATGGTCAGGCTTTTGCTGTGGACTATTCCTTCCAGATTTGCTATATATTCCTGGGGTAGATCCTTTATAAGCCTGGGAAGTTCGGTTGCAAAACCTGTGTAGATGACAAGGTCAGAAGTATAAATTTCATCGGCTTCCACACCTGAAACTTTTCCATCCTCTACAAGGATGGATTTAACCTCACATTCCTTTCTTATTTCAACGGTCTCCGGAAGGGAGTAAAGAATAGCGTTGAGAAGGGCCTTTAAGCCTTTTCTTGGGTAGCCCTGAGAGTAATTTACATCATTCGTCGCAAGCCTCTCCAGGGAAGCAAAGGGCTGGGTGACCTTGGTCATCCTGGCTTGAAGGGACGCATGGAGATGATACGGAAGGATCGAAGCAAGGATGGACTCTGCAGACTGCGGCTTTTTTGGCTCCAGTCTTCCGATCATCGCATCAAACTGTTCCTGAGTAATGCTGTCCCTGACAAAACTACTCCCTGAAAGGACGCGCTGGGCAGATGTCTCTTTCATTGACCTGCCCGATAGGAAAGCTGATATTGTGTCCACGAAATCACAGGTTTCCTTTGAGAGGCCTTTTGGCAGGAAATCATACACTGATTTGTCAGAAAGGTCTATTCCGAATGAGGAAAGGGTAAAGGCCTTCGTCAGGGTCTGGGACAGCAGGACCCTATCCTTTCTCGGAAGCACATCGAAAGTCACGAAATCTTTCAGGTTTGAGGGAACCTTGAAAAGTGCATTTTCAGTTCTGACGTAATAATGGCCGTAGTCCTCAAACACAGGCAGAAAGTCAAAATAGTTATCCATCAGCCTCTTCAGTGGCCCTTCAAACAGATGGGTTATTGCATGTGCCCCTGTGTCCACCTGATAGCCGTCTACCATGTAGCTGTTGCAGTTCCCACCCAGATGCCGCTTTTTCTCGAGAACAAGGACCTTTTTTCCATGCTTTGAAAGCGTCAGCGCCGCCAGAAGCCCGCTGATGCCCGCCCCGACAACAATTACATCGTACTTTTTCATACCCTAAACTACCTCAACTTTTTCGAGTGAATTAAGTTATAATTTAATGCAGTCATGCACTTGATTCATCTCAACTCACAACAAATTCCACATTATTGGAAGGGTTAAATAAAATATATTGAAACTATAAAGAATTACTCTAAGTACGGAATCTTACTGAAACCACATACTATGTAATTTTTGATTACCAGCTTTATACTCAATTCCAGGCTTATATTTGTAGAGTACAATAGAGAAAAAAATAGTATTTATAATTAGCAGTCGTTTTATGATAAAAACTTGATTCATCTCAACTCACAACAGAATTCCACATTATTGGAAGGGTTAAATAAAATATATTGAAACTATAAAGAATTACTCTAAGTACGGAATCTTACTGAAACCACATACTATGTAATTTTTGATTACCAGCTTTATACTCAATTCCAGGCTTATATTTGTAGAGTACAATAGAGAAAAAAATAGTATTTATAATTAGCAGTCGTTTTATGATAAAAGTCACCAAAAATGTGGCGTACTATTTTAGTTATGTTGCTTGCTAAGGGTCAGGTTTTTTTTAAGATGGATATTACAGAAAATATAGAAATCCTCATTTCTTTTCATAGGATTGTATGTTGATTTTCTGGCATGAATTTCCCAATTTGTAAGCAACCTTGTTCATAAATGTCTTCCCTATTTCCCACCAGACGGGTAGAGTGTATCCTCAAGTATACAAGAATTAGAAGTAAAGCTTTTCAGAGCTTTTATCAGGAGTTGCTTGAACCTATTCCTCAATCTCTACCTTCTTAAACATAAGATAAACCAGCAGAATCCCAATGAAACTGCCCAGAATTAAATATTTTATAATTTTTTTTACTCCTACCATGATACATTCTCCTTTTTTTTATCCAGTTAATATGCTTTACATATATTACAAGTTTTCCTGAGAAGATCTGAGATCTAACTGACCACTCAAGTACTATCGAATTCATAACCTGTTACCACTATCCTGAGGCGTGAAGACGATCTGGCTTTATCCATACCCATAAGTTTGTAACCTCCAGATCTCTTAAAAAATATTCAAAGACTGTGGAAGAGCCCGAAAAGCCTGGACTTCATATTACCCGCACCATCCAGATCTTATAAAGGTTATAAAGAGATAACAAAATTTTAATTGAATACAGTAGTGTTCTCTCGTACAAATATGAAGAGGGTAACTATGAAAATAGTCGGGATACAGTCAAGCCCAAGAGGCAAGCACAGCAACACTTTAAAACTATTGAATGCAGCTCTGGAAGGAGCTTCGGAGGCAGGGGCAGATATTGAATCCATCGATATTGCGAAGATGAATATCAAGTACTGTACTGCATGCAATTCCTGCCATGAGACCGGGGTATGCGCAATAAAAGATGACTATGAGATTGTACTGAAAAAGCTTCTGGCTGCCGACGGCATTATACTGAGCAGCCCTAATTACATAACGAACGTGACAGCCCAGCTCAAGACCATGTTCGATAGAAGTCCGCTTGTTATCCATGAACAGCTCTTTGACGGAAAATACAGTCTTTCCCTAACAACCGCAGGCAGCGACGAGCTCGATTTTGTCCTTGGAATTATTGATAATTTCATAGTACACTGCGGAGGCAAGGCCATCGGAGGAGTGGGCTGTTCAGTGGCTAGAGGGCCTGAGGCAATGGAAGCAGCTATTGTAAAATCGCATGAAATGGGCAAAGAGCTTGTTGAAGCGATAAAGGAAAAGAGACACTACCCTGAGCAGGAAGCCAGACATGCAGCCTGGAGAGAACGGTTCAAATATGTCATCCTTGCAAACAAGGAACACTGGACGCACAACTGCAATTACTGGATGGAAAAAGGCTGGTTGCATGAATAAGAAATTCTCAGAGAGATCGTCAATAATTTAACGGTGGGTTCATATGTTAAGCGTTGAGAAGCTGGGGAAAAAGCTTACAGAAGCCGGCAGGTTAAAATTACGTCCCCTATGTGTTTATGGCACGGATGAAATTCCTCAAGAAGCAGTTCCGTCATACACGGTAGACCGCTGTATAGCAAAGGCAGCTTATATTTCCGCTAGCTTTGAAGAGACGCCTCCACTCTATGTTGAAGCAGGTCATGAACAGTGCTGCATGGGCGGAATGGTATGGACGGGGCTTGCCGAACCGCATCCGAAACTTAAATACTTCGTGACTGTAGGCACTCCAGACTTCCGTGGCGGAGCTGCCGAACACTTAAAGGCAACTCCTGAGCTCTTTGATGAACTGAAAAAACGCGCAGGAAAGATTACTCCTCATGGCAAATACACAGTGATTGCGCCGTGTACACACGAGCTTGCACCCGAGACTGCCAGGTCTTTCATTGTCTTTGCGGGCAGCGAGCAGATCAGGAATCTCTGCGGGCTGGCGCAGTTCAGTAACTCTGATCCTTTTTTTAAAACCGTGATACCCGGAGGACCTACCTGCGCTACTATGATTGCTTTTCCTGCTGGCATGGCAGAGAATGCACCACGTGACTCGGCTTATGT
>CAYSZA010000086.1:5581-10401 GCA_964435275.1 uncultured Methanosarcinales archaeon
TGATTGCTTTTCCTGCTGGCATGGCAGAGAATGCACCACGTGACTCGGCTTATGTCGGGCCTGTTGATCCCACAGGAAACTCCTGGCTGCCTCCCGAACTGCTGATCATGGGCATTCCTTCGGGACTGGCGCAGCAGATGGGAGCCGACCTCGAAGAATCCTTTATCTGCAAGCGGAGTAGAATTGCATACCCCGAAAATCGTATTGTTATAAACAGGCCGGAAACTAAAAAAACACAAGATAAAACTAGTGCATCGATTCCAAAATAAGTCCCTTGCTTAGCGGGAAATTCGTTAATCAATAGACAAATCAAAAACCAAGGTCTTATGAGCATACTTTGGAATCGCAGCACTAGATATGCTCGATGTATAGAGGACAAGATTTATTTAAATCAAGGCGTGTAATTCTCAGAAATCCGTAATTATTCCTCAGGCGTTGAGAGATTTGAGTCTCTTCCCTCACTTCTATTTTATATACTATCCATTTTGGTGGTCTTTTGTCTTCGAAAATCAGTCGTGAAACCTTTATCCGGTCTATTGCAGACCTTTTGCGAAAAGCGGAAATTGAGCTTCCTGATGACGTCGAGAGTGCGCTCAGGAAAGCCAATGCCGCAGAACAAAATCAGGTGGCAAAATCCCAGCTCCAGGCAATCCTCAAAAATATCGAGCTTGCAAAAAGACATGGGGTTCCCATGTGCCAGGATACTGGAATTATGATCTTTTTTGCGGAAATCGGAACCGGGTTTCAGCCTGGTTTTGACCTGGAGGCAGCGATAAGGGAGGCAGTAATGCTTGCAACATTGGAGATTCCTCTTCGCCCGAATGCCGTAGATCCACTGACTCGGAAGAACAGCGGGAACAATACAGGAACGGGAATTCCGGATATTCACTGGAAACTCGTTCCTGGAAATCAGTTAAAAATTACCGCTGCCCCTAAAGGGGCAGGCTCGGAAAATATGAGCTCACTGCGTATGTTTAACCCGACAGAAGCCGGAAATATCAAAAACTTCGTGCTCGAAACCGTAGTAAATGCCGGAGGAATGCCCTGCCCTCCCCTGATAGTAGGAATCGGAATAGGGGGTTCTTTTGATGCAGCAGCCAGACTTGCAAAGGAATCCCTGCTTGAGCCGCTTGATGCCCCTATGGAAGGACTGGAAAGAGAGATCTTCGATGCTGTCAATGCTCTCGGCATAGGCTGCATGGGACTTGGCGGCAGCACAACTGCCCTTGCAGTGCGAGTGAAAACTGCCCACTGCCACACCGCATCCCTTCCGGTTGCAGTAAATATCCAGTGCTGGGCGAACAGGCATGCTTCAGTCGTGTTCAGGGGGGAAGAATAATGGAGCATCATCTTCAAACTCCATTGAAAAGCGAGGATATCGAGAAACTCAATGCCGGAGATATCGTCTATATCTCAGGAGAAATCCTGACAGCAAGGGATGAAGCTCATGCAAGGATTCTCGAAGTGGAAGAAAGAAAAGAAAAACTTCCTTTCCCTCTTGAAGGAGCAGTGATCTACCATTGCGGCCCACTTATGCAGCAAACCGAAAACGGCTGGAAAGTCATTTCAGCAGGCCCTACAACCAGCGGCAGGATGTCAAAAATGACACCTCCCCTCCTGAAAGTCCATGGAGTGCGCGCAATTATCGGAAAAGGCGGAATGAAAGGCATAGCCTGTGCCTTGAAGGACAAATGCATTTATCTGGCTTACACAGGCGGGTGTGCGGCTCTTGCCGCCGAGTTAATCAGGGAGGTAAAAGCTGTCCACTGGCTTGACCTTGGAATGCCTGAGGCAGTCTGGGTGCTCAGGGTGGAAGAATTCGGGCCGCTCATTGTGGGGATTGATGCAAAAGGAAAGGACATTTTTGCAGAGGTAAGGGAAAAAGCTCAAAAACAGCTTGAAAAACAGGAGTAAGCTCAAAAACGGCTTGAAATCAGGGACAAAGCCAACACTTTTCGTAAGCTTGCCAGCAGAGATTAATAGCAGTGGAGATTAATGGCAGCAGGAATATATTGTCCAGATCTTGATCTTCTATACTTCAGTAATCTGCCGGATTCGCAACTTCAGGAAAAAATATTTTGTAAAACTCTCAGTTACAAATATCTGAATACAGGTCGATCGTAGTTGTCCTCAAGTTGCCTGAAGGCTTTTACAAGAGACTCCATTTTTCGGACAATAATTCTTCCGAGCAGGGAAAGATCATATACCCTATCCTCCTGAATCACGAGCCCGTTTTCTTTTAGCTTTTTAAGCTGGGGAAGGATCGCGACTGAATTCGTACCGAGCTCATTATTGATCTCTTCAATAGTCCGGGGTTTCTCTTTGAGGAGGAGAAGCAGCTCAGTCCTTTTTTCTGAAGACAGAAGAACTGTGATAAGGGAAGATCTCATCACCCCCTACTGCAAAAACTGTAGATATATACCTTTTCATTCTCAAGATTATAATTCCGTGACAGATAGCTCAAGAGCTTTGATTGGTAGAAAGATCCTGTTTTTTTAACAGAATTGTCATGAAAATGGATAAACAGGTTTTTGCTCTCAATAAAATGAATGAAAAAGAGAAAAAAGCATTTTCATCCTGAGACGTACTTCAGAAATAATTCTTCTAGCCCTGAAGATTTTAAAACTTTTCCAAGATGTAGGCATTTTTACCGCTAGGTTTGAGGAGGAACCAGAATCTCAGGCGGCAGGAAGATTGAAGCGATTATGCCAAATACCACGAAAACTACCAATCCCCAGAGGGAAAGTCTTATCCCGTGAATGCGAGCGATTTCGTTGATCCCCAAGATCTCCTGTGAAAGGTCAGGAGGAGCATTTTGCAGGATAGCTGTCAGTTCTTCATTGCTCAAAAAGCGGGCATTCTCCTCTACTGCCAATATCACGAAGGGTTTGAGATCCTCCGGAATAACAGTACTGTTATCTATGAGAGGCGTCGCCCCTACTACCAGACCCCCAATGACGATGGAACCCATAAGGGCAGTCCCGATAGCCATACCCAAATTCTGGGAGGCGCTCATAAGGGCAGCTGTCTCGCTCGTCCTTTCAGGAACTACTTGAGAGAGGACTAAGTTCATTATCTGGGATGCTACAACTCCTGCACCTATACCTATTAAGGCAAACCCTGTCAGCAAACCGAGCCCTCTAACCTCTACATTAATGGTTGCAGTAGCCAGTAAAAGGCCTGCAGTAAGCACAAACAGCCCAACCTGGATGATGCGTTTTGGGGCTATGCGGGTAGATGCTCGGGATGCTGTAAGCGAAGCAATTAAAAGCGGTATGGAGAGGGGGAGGTAGAGAAAGCCTGTCTGCATCGCGTTGAGGCCCAGGGCGATCTGAAAGAAGAGAGCCATGCTGAACAGGAAACCTCCTATAAGAAGGGTCTGGATCATCTGGACAAAGATACCTGAAGTAACCTCACGGCTTCTGAGCATATCGAGCCTTAAGAGTGGCATTTTCCCCAGAGTAATGACGTGACGCTCCCATAGGGCAAAACATAGCAGGATAATGCTTCCTGCTAATATAAACACCGGAGTGGGGGAAAGGCCTAACGGGGAAATCTCAATCCCTCCTATGGTAAAGGGCTGACTTGCCTTCCACCAGCCATAGGTTCCCGCCAGTAATATGCCAAAAACGATAAGCCCCATTCCAAGTGAAGAAATTATTGAGCCGACTATATCCAGCTTGGGTTTTTCTTCAGTCTCAAGGGGCGCATCCAGAATATACCGGCTTAACCACAGGACAATGAGCACGATCACTACCTCCCCGCCAAAGGCAAGCCTCCAGGTATACTCAGTTGTCAGCCAGCCTCCTATAATAGGCCCGAGGGCAATTGCGCTTGCAACAATTCCCCCTAATATGCCATAAGCAAGGGCGCGATCCTTCCCGCTGTAGTTTGAGGTCACGAGTGTCTGGATAGCAGGCATGACAAGAGTTGCACCAAACCCTTCGAGGATCGACCAGCCTAAAACCAGTAAAGCCATTGTCGGGCTGATTGCAGTCAGGAAAGAACCAGTACCGTATATTATCAGTCCTATCCTGAATGCCTTTTTTCTGCCAATAATATCTCCGATCTTTCCCCCGGTAATCATCAATGATGCCATTACGAGGGCATAGAGGGTAATGGCAGCCTGAACAGTGGTAACATCCGTATCGAAATCATCGATAAGGGTCGAAATAGAAACATTCATAATTGTCGTGTCAATAACGAGTACAAACATTGCAAGCACTAGTGCAATAATTACAATTTTCTTTTCCACAGTAACCACTTCTGGGTTGGGATGTCAAAGGCAGCCTGTTACACCCTGGCAAAGCACTTTTTCATGGCGGCTATATCCGAAATATCGACCTGTAGGAATACTATTGTTGCTCTTTGGCGGGGAGATTTCTCCATTCCTGAATGAGTCTCAAAAAAGAAAGAAAAAGAAATTAGAAGCTTTCTTTCATCCTTTGAGAGCATTACCACTTACTGCCAGTTGATAGTCATGTTTCACTCAGTCCCAAATGCTCTCCTAACCCCCGGCAGCATGATATAGGCAAGGATAAGAGTGTTCACGATAACTGAGAGATTTATATCATACCATGAACCTCCGGTAACCAGCACCACAAAATCCAGGCACAGATTGAATACCGTAATAACAGCCAGAAACATCCAGGCCTGTTTGTCCACCTGCCAGAGCATCTGAGCAAGCCATACCCATATATAGGCAAGCAGGCCGTACAATAATGCATACCAAAGGTTGAAAATACGGACTCCAACAGGCCCCAGAAAAGGTAAAAATCCGAGAAACCGAAGCATTACAATAGCGTTTAAAAACGCCAGAA
>CAYSZA010000087.1:0-10167 GCA_964435275.1 uncultured Methanosarcinales archaeon
TTGAGGCAAAAGATGAATGAGAATCCTGAAGCTTCCGAAGTAATCGAAATGGTTCCTGTAGGGTACGTTGAGAGTGACTACCTTGAGCCTGTATACAATGAAGAAGTTTACGATCAGGTCTCAAAGATAGTCATCAAGGAAGAATTTAAAGATGGGCTTTACAGGATAGAAGACTTTGAAAAACTGTATATTCTCTTTTACTTCAGCAAATCGAAAGGATACAAACTCATCCACCGCCGCCGGTATGACGGGGAGATTTCCGGAGTCTTTGCCAGCCGAAGCCCTTACCGCCCTAACGGGATAGGGCTAACGGTTGTAGAGCTTTTGAAAGTAGAGGGTAACGTGCTCCACGTAAAAGGGCTTGATGCGATTAATGGAACACCTGTGCTCGATATCAAGCCGTACATAAAAGAGACTGAAGAAGGTTAAGAAATTATTTTTTAAGCTTTGCCAGGACTCCAAGATGGTCTTCATGATAGGGCATCAGGTCCTTTGCATTGAGAATCTCGAATCCGGGCTCAAAAGCCTGTTCGAGTTTTCTTACCTCTTCCTTAAAAATCTCTTTAGGGTTTGCTGCGGTATCGATACTCCGGGCCTTGATGGAAAGCATCAAATATCCGTCTTTTTTCAAAAAGCGAGCAGCATTCCTTGCAGCTATTTCGGCCTGGTTGGGCTGTGCAACATCCTGGAAGATCAGATCCACAGGCTCAACGAGATGGGAGTAACCGTCCGGTTTTCCTGCATCAGCCAGAATAGGGTGGATATTTTTTCGCCTTAATGCCAGTCCTATAAGATCTCTCATGCTTCTTGGAGCAAACTCAACGGCATAGACTGCACCTTCCGAAACAATATCAGAAACATGGCTGACCGTTGTGCCTGAAGCTGCCCCGAGGTAGAGCACCTTAGAATCCTCTTTAAGGAATATATTGAATTTTTTTAGAACCATTGCCCCGAGCTTGCTCCTGCGAGGGTCCCATGTCCTGTACTCAACCCCTTCAACCGAAATCAGTTTTTCTCCATAAACCGCTTTTCCGGGGTCGAGATTCTTAGTAGCAAGCTGTTTTTTGTCTTTTATAACCTCAAAGATCCCGTCCGACAGCTCTTTGACTTCAGGCATTCACTTCCTCCTCTTTTTCTTTGGCTTTGCTTCGATTTTCTGGCTTTTTTGAGGAGGCCTGGGATTTAAAGTCCTTATTTGCAGGACCTTTGCTTCAAGCTTCTCCGCAAGAGAGGGATCTTTTTCTCCTGTATAAAAGTCAATACGCGCAGCAAGGGAGAGCTTTGATGCAAGGGCTCTTGCTATTTTTCCCCTTACCCACCACGGCGCAGTATTTATTAGAGGATGACTATAGATGATCCCGTGCTTCGGAGATGGAGCCCGAGCCCTGAGATGCTTGAAAAGAGCTTTGCTGGCACCTATAACCTGAATGGTACTTGAGGGGAACTCAGCTAGTTTCTCGAGGCTTCCTGCCAGACTTATTAATCTTGCCCCGAGCATTGGGCCAGCAGCAAGTTTAAGATTGGGTGCTACCAGCTCCATGCTGTTCTCAATATAGGTTTCAATCTGCCGTCTCCGCTCATAAAGGCTGGATACGCTCTCTGCGAAACCTTTGAGAATCACTTCATCTGCAGGTTCAAGTTTTGCACCCATTGAAGTTTGGGCTTTTGAATAGAGCGGGTCATCAGGACTTACATTTTCACGGGAACCGTATTTTATGATAAAGAGTGAAAGATCTTCTCCACTTAACCCGCTTTCCGGGAAATAGCCTCCATACCATTCAGAGAGCCTTTCCGAAAGGGAATTTGTCGTCTCATTAATATCGTCCAGAGCTTCTACAGCCAGAATAATTCGCTGGTCAGAAGTAAGAGCGCCCGAAACCTGGAGTTTTGCAGTCTCCAGAGTAACCTCATGTAAAAGAGAGTAGTATTCGGCAGGAGACTCTACAAACCTGCATTTGAGAGCTATGTCTTTAAGATCAAAGCCTTCAGGAGGGAGATTCGACCTGCTGTCCCTTAGAGAAAGAGAGTGCAGGGCAAGCTCCCGAACATCTTTTGAAAGAAGGCTGAATTCCAGAATTTCCCCGTCCCTACCTGTTTCAAGGACTCCGAACCAGGTATTAATTTTCAATCTGGGCCCCCGAAAATGTCCGCACCCCGGTTCTTTGCTTTAGTGATCAGGACTTTCCCGCCAAGGGACTCGTCAAGCATGCGCTGGGCTTCTTGCTGGAGCTTTTGGCCTTCCGCGACACTTCCGACAATTCCGTAAACTACCGGCCCGAAAGAACTTATGCCTGAGCCGCTTGCGCCGTTATCGCGCATGTATTGCATGATATCCAGAACAGGCTGCGATTGAAGCTCGACTTCTCTTCTTTTAAAACCCACAGTCTGGAAGTGATTAATTGCCCTGCCAAAACTTTCCAGGTCTTCCTCTACAAGTGCAGGAAGCATCTGCATGAGAATTACATGGGAAATCTCCTGGACTTCGGCAAGAGGAATTGGACAAAACTTCTTGAAAAGATCCACTTCTTCAGCGTCATGAGCTCCTTTGCTATTAGGAATTGCAAGGACAATAGGCCAATCAGGAAAATTTCTTCTGAAGAGAACCGGGCCCGGAGGTACATGACTGGCCGCAGAAGGGGAAAATGCACCTTTATCCCTGAACTTATGCCCCGCATCCAGAATAAAACCACCGTTTTCAAAAGCTGCAACCCCGATTCCTGAAGTTCCTCCCCTTCCTACCGCAACTGCAAGTTCCCGAACGCTTTTTCCAAGTCCGTAAATCCTGTTTACGGCTGCTGCTGCTGACAGTGCAGCTTGCGTCCCGGAACCGAGCCCAACATGATCAGGAAGACTATCCTCAATATGGAGCCTTATTCCTTTTCCTGCCGGGAGAAGAGCCTGAGCAGCCTTTCGCATTCTGCCTGCGAGAAGAGGATCACCGATGACTTCGATAGTATCAGCTTCAGTTGCAGAAATTTCCAGGCTGGGAGATTCTAGAGTGATCCCTGCTCCCCCATCGACCCTGCCTAGCTCTGCATTGAGGTCTATCAGGGTAAGATGCAGTCTGGATGGAGACACTACTTTAATCATGTTTATCTGTATCCTCATTACCTATTCATAAAGCTTAGGAATGAAACTTCCATTTCCCCCGAAGTTTTTCCTTAATAATCGAATAAGTAAAAGATAAAGTTTTCCTGTTAAACATGAATTTCAGCATTGGAAAGATCAGAGAATATATCCTTACACGGATCTCCATGTTTCCGCGAAAATCCATCATTGGATTCATGAATACAGGGTTAATGGAAAAACTGCAGTACCTGCACCGGCTGTAGACCAATCCCGCAATGGCATGCATAAACCCGCAAAGAACGCCCGTGTCTGCCGGATCGGAAAGACCGAAGGTCATGTAAGAGTCCAGACGCCTGATTTTTATCCCATTCAGCAAGTCAGAAAAGAAACGAAACAGAGGTTTCCTGAGAGACTGGAATGCCTTCAAACCCCATTGAAGCTTTTCTCTGGTAGTCATCCCCTCTTCTGGAGATTCTTCAATTGCAGGCTTCTTTTTTCTTCGGATTCTCCCAATTATACCTCTTCCTTCTTTATTTTCACTTATTTCCATTCTTTTTTCTTTATCTACATCTACTTCTATTCTTTTTTCTTCTGGCCTCTTTTCCTCAGTCTCACCTTGTCTTTTTACTTCAGCCTTACCCTGTTTCTCTATACCGGCTCGTGTTTTCTCTGTTTCCTCCGGACCGACTTCCCTTTGCTCTTCTTTTATCATTTCGTCCTTTTTCAGTTTCTCCGGTTCTTCAGGAAGGCTCTCGATTTCCTCGGGTCTTTCTATTGAAAAGGTATGGGAAAAGAGCAGCCATTTTACAGTAAGTATGCCTTTAAGTTCTTTCTTTTCTTCCAGACTCAGAACCTTAAGCTTGAAAGTGAGACCTATTGCTGTAAAAAGTATGAATAGAATCAAGAGAAAAACCAGCAGGAAAAGAGAGATTGCCAGCATATTAAACCTGTTCGGGAGAAAAGGATAGTCCTGACTATCCTGAAAACCCTGACTTTTTGGTTCCAATTCCTGGAAAATCCCTTAAAAGGGTTTAACTTAAAAGGGTTTAAATTCCAGAAAACTTAATGGAAACATCCCTCTTCTTCGATCTTGATTTTGGTTCCCTCTATGGTTTCCGTTTCCGGAACTTCTTTTTCTTTAACCACCGTTTCTTCCACTTTTTCTTCCTTTTTCTTACCTCTCATGCCTTTGAGCTTGTCCATGATCTCAGGCACAAGGTCAGGAATCGAACTCAGGATTGATCCAGCATCGTTTCTCTCAGAGAGCCTGAAAATTCTGGCTTCTTCTTCAGAAAGCATAATAAATGCCACAGGCTCTATCTTCGCGCCTGCACCCCCACCTCCTCCATATCCGGATTCGGCATCCTTCTTACCCTCCCCTCCACCTGCTCCGAAACCCATAACAATTCTTGAAATCGGAATAATTGTTTTCCCGGCAGCAGTAATAGGATCTCCTACTACGGTTTTGGTAGTCGCAATCTTCTCAAGTTCACCTGCAATCTCTTTAATAGTGTCTTCTACACCCAACTTTTCCATCCCCTAGTTTGTATATTGTTTCGTCAATAAGGATGATAAAGGTTTTCTATAATTTTTTATTTTTAATCTAATTTAATCAATTCCTGAATAAATTAATTTCGAATTTAGCTACATTTGAGTAATCCCGCATTCTACTAATTTAAAACAGTTTTAAATTAGGGAAAATAATGTTAAAGCTTTTAATCAAGGCTTTTAAGGGTTACTTTTACCTTTATTTTTGTTTTTATCTTTGAAGCGTTTTAGGGAAGCTGATTATATAATGTCCACGTAATAATTTATGTAATGTGCTTAAGCCGGGTGACTGGAATAAAAATTAGTATTGCTGTTCTAAGTACTGCTGTCCTAGATCCCGAAGAACAAAATCTGATTACTTGCCCTCTGTAATTCATGCTTGAAACCAGGTATCTGGGCTACCTTCAGAAAAACAAGGTAAAAAGTTTCAGTGCCTGCGAAGAAAAAAATAGTCTGGAGGATTTAAATAACCTTATTTGCCATTTACAGGCTAAGTAGCCGGCAAATTAGCTTATATAAAAATCCGGGTATTTAACTGCCATTTAAAATCATCAGATTTATATCGTTCATATTTTAATTTTCACTCAATTAAATTGGTTTAGTTAAAGGATTTTACTCCATACGAATAAATTCTTTAGATAAGCGCATACTCCTGCATCTATGCATTCGTATGAGCATTTGATACAGATTTTATTTGGTATAGTAGAAGCCTCGCCCATGACTTCATTTAATGGACGGAGGAATTGGAATAAAAAAACTAACTGCTTTATTAGTAGCTATTCTGATGCTAGCATTAATATCGGGTATTGGAATGGCAGCTGAGGTAATTATCCAGCCAGGAAATTCGATACAAAACGCCGTGAATAATTCAAATCCAGGCGATATGATAACTGTAAAACCCGGAACCTATACCGGAAACATCAACGTAACTAAAAATAATCTTACAATAAGGTCAGAATCAGGAAACCCTGATAATACAATACTTAAGGCAGGAAAGTCTACAGCCGACGTGCTCATTCTGCGAGGAGATAGTATAAAAGTTACCGGATTCAAGACTACTGGAGCAACCGGGTCCGGTTACGCAGGAATCGCCCTGTCCTCATGCAGTAACTGTACAATTGAGAACAACAAAGTTTTGAATAATTCACGCGGAATTTCTCTGTCGAGCTCCACAAAAAATAAAATCTCAAAAAACTCAGCAACGAACAATAAAGAATATGGAATTGTGCTCGGGGTATCTACACGCAATACCATATCAGGAAACACGGCTAATAACAACACCCGTGGAATTTATTTTGGTAGTTCGGATGACAATGTATTATCAGGCAATACTGTTCAGTACAGTAGCCTGCTGGGATTTTATATATGTCCTAAAAGCGACAGAAACCGCGTCTACAACAATTATTTCAATGATAATAATATAACCATCAAAAACGGCGTAGGAAACGCTTATAATAACACTAGAAAGGTTGCAGGCACGAATATCATTGGCGGCCCATACATTGGAGGTAACTTCTGGGCAAAACCTGACGGAACAGGATTTTCCCAGACAGCTGTGGATGGAGATGGGGACGGGATCTCTGATTCTGCGTACAATAACATAACAGGCAGCATTTATTCGGATTACATGCCCCTTACCACTTTAAAACAGAAGCTTGCCGCAAACTTCAGTACGAATGTAACTTCAGGGCTCGTACCTCTGAGTGTTTTGTTTACAGACACAAGCACAGGAACCCCCAGTGCCTGGAACTGGAGTTTCGGAGACGGAACTAATTCAACACAGCAGAATCCAGTACACGTATATTCAACTGCAGGAAATTACACCGTAAAACTTACGGTAACCAATGCTGAGGGCAGCAATACGACAACAAAAGCAGATTATATAAAAGTAGGAGCCACGCCACTACCTGTTGCAAACTTCTGGGGATCTCCGGTCTCAGGAAATGCACCATTGAATGTAACCTTTAAGGACAACAGCACAGGCTCACCTACTTCATGGAACTGGAGTTTCGGAGACGGAACCTATTCAACAATACAGAACCCGAAGCACACGTATTCGACAGCTGGAAACTATACAGTAAAGCTTACGGCAAGCAATGCCGCAGGTAATAACACGAGGACAAAGGCCAGTTACATAAAGGTACAGGGAACAGCTCCGCAAATGCCCGTTGCTGAGTTTTCAGCATCCCCAACGTCTGGAAGTACACCTCTTAACGTGAGTTTTACTGACGCAAGCACAGGTACGCCCACTGTATGGAACTGGAATTTCGGGGATGGAGTCAATTCAACCGAAAAGAATCCGGTACACACTTACTCCACACAGGGGAATTATACGGTAACACTTACAGTAAGCAATACGGCAGGCAGTAACACTGCAACAAAATCAAGTTACATAAAAGTAACAGGAAACTCTCCACAAAAGCCGACTGCTGCGTTTTTGGCATCCCCGACTTCTGGAAACATTCCCCTCAACGTGACCTTTACTGACACCAGTACAGGTTCACCAACAGCCTGGAGCTGGAGTTTTGGAGACGGAACTAATTCAGCAGTCCAGAACCCTGTACACACCTATACGACAGCCGGAAATTACACTGTAGCACTTACAGTAAGCAATTCTGCAGGTAGTAACACAGCGACAAAGTCAAATTACATAACTGCAGGAACGGCTGCACAGAAGCCAGTTGTAAACTTCTGGGGATCCCCGAGATCAGGGAATGCCACGCTTAATGTAACCTTTAAAGACAATACTACAGGCTCACCTACATCGTGGAACTGGAGTTTCGGAGACGGAACATATTCAACAGTACAGAATCCGAAGCATACGTATTCGGCAGCAGGGAATTACACAATAAAGCTGACAGCGGCCAATTCAGCAGGCAGTAATACAATGACAAAAGCCAGTTACATAAAAGTGACTGCATAAAGTGATAAAGGCCTGAAAAAGATTAAAGGAAACTTTCTCAAGAGAGTATATTCGAAAATCGATTCGAAACAGATTCGAAAACTGGATCAGGGAGTTGAACCGATCTCAGAGCTTTTCTGCAAGGCTCCCGAAATCCAGTCGACCTGAAGCCGGAGATTCCGGCTCTTTTTTTTCGGGATTAACCGGCGTAGTGTGCGCAAAAAACTCTTCCATCAGGCATCCCACGTCTCTGGGCGCAATATCAATGAACTATCTTATTTTTAATTTAGGTTTTTATTGTCCTCTCCTCAGGTTTCAGACTTCAGTTCTCAAATCCAGGTAACGCGTTGAAAATAAATTCTTACGTATGAAGACAACTCACTGCTAATTTTAGAATTGATCAGCATTGATTAATAAAAAAGAGTTGGAGACTGAAGATAAAAAAATACTCAAATAAGTTGAGTGACCTGAATATCCGATTGAAAATAAATTACTGGGTAACTATTTTTTAAAATTGATTTATTAGATTTAGCTTCATTTCAGCATATTTATATTGTATCATATTTAAATTTCCGCTTAATTAAAGTAATTTACCTGAAAAATTTGATGCAAGACAAATAAATTCTTTGAATAAGAGAATGCCTTCGCACTCGTGCATTGACATAGGCATCCAGTATAAACATTTGTTTAGTTATGCCAGAAGTCTTGCTCAAAATTTCTTTTAATGTACGGAGGAATTGGAATAAAAAAATTAACTGCTTTATTAGTAGCTATTCTCATACTAGCATTAATATCGGGCATCGGAATGGCGGCTGAGATCATTGTCCAGCCAGGAAGTTCGATCCAAACAGCCGTGAATAGTTCGAATTCAGGCGATATAATAACTGTAAAACCCGGAACTTACACCGAAAATATCAAAGTAACTAAAAATAATCTTACAATAAGGTCAGAATCAGGAAACCCTGATAATACAATAATCAAAGCCAAGAGTTCGGGCGCAGACGTCCTTTTCTTACAGGCAAACAACACACAAATCAGTGGATTCCAGATCGCTGGAGCAACCCAATCCGGCTATGCAGGAATCTGTTTATCTTCATGCAATAAGTGCATAATAGAGAACAATAAACTTTTAGACAATTCTTATGGGATCTATATCCTGCGTTCCGAAGGGGATAAGCTCTCAAGGAATACGGCGATCAATAATAAAGAATACGGAATTTTGCTTGGAACTGCCACGTATAATGTCCTGTCAGGAAATACGGCATCAGGTAATAAAGGCCGTGGCATTCATATTGGCAACTCTGACGGCAACACACTCTCAGGCAATACTATTCGAAACAATAATATTTATGGTCTTTCTGTCTGCCCAAGAAGTGACAGGAATCTAATCTACAACAATTACCTTAATGACACAAACATAAGCATTAGAAACGGGGTCGGAAATGCCTATAACACCACAAAAACCGCAGGTACTAATATCGTAGGCGGGTCCTACATAGGAGGTAACTTCTGGGCAAAACCTGACGGAACTGGATTTTCCGAAACTGCAGTAGATAACAATGGAGACGGGATTTCCGATTCTGCGTATGAAAATATATCAGACAGCATATATTCTGATTACCTGCCTCTAGTTTCTAATAAATCCGGGCCGGTAAAACCAGTTGCAAACTTTACCAGTAATGTTACCTCAGGAAATGCACCTCTGGATGTAGCATTTAAGGACATAAGCACAGGAGGACCTACTGCATGGAAATGGAGTTTCGGAGACGGAATTAACTCAACACAGCAGAATCCTACCCATAAATATTCAAAAGCTGGAAACTACACAGTAGTGCTTACAGCAAGTAATTCTGCAGGCAGTAACAAAATAACAAAATCGAGTTACATAAAAGTCAAACCTGCTACAAAACCGGTTGCAAACTTTACCAGTAATGTTACCTCAGGAAATGCACCATTGAACGTAGCCTTTGTAGACAAAAGCACAGGAGCACCAACTTCCTGGAACTGGAGTTTCGGAGACGGAACAAACTCAACACAGCAGAATCCTACCCATAAATATTCAAAAGCTGGAAACTACACAGTAGTGCTTACAGCAAGTAATTCTGCGGGCAGTAATAAAATAACAAAATCGAGTTACATAAAAGTAGGAACAACTTCACCAAAGCCAGTTGTAAACTTCTGGGGATCTCCGGTCTCAGGAAATGCTCCGCTTAACGTAACCTTTAAGGACAATACTACAGGCTCACCTACATCATGGAACTGGAGTTTCGGAGACGGAACATATTCAACGGTACAGAATCCGAAGCACACGTATTCGGCAGCAGGAAACTATACGATAAAGTTGACAGCAACTAATGCTGGAGGAAGTGCTACATTAACAAAATCAAGTTACATAAAGGTAACAGGAACAGCTACACCAGAGCCGGTTGTAAACTTCTGGGGATCCCCGAGATCAGGGACTGCTCCGCTTAACGTAACCTTTAAGGACAATACTACAGGCTCACCTACATCATGGAACTGGAGTTTCGGAGACGGAACATATTCAACGGTACAGAATCCGAAGCACACGTATTCGGCAGCAGGGAATTACACGATAAAGCTGACAGCGGCCAATTCAGCAGGCAGTAATACAATGACAAAAGCCAGTT
>CAYSZA010000088.1:0-10157 GCA_964435275.1 uncultured Methanosarcinales archaeon
TCGGTCTCATAGATATACTGATAGACTGCACTGTCCGGTAAGTTGTCGCTAAGGAAACGCAGACGCTCCTCGCTTTCACGAAGTGCCTCTTCCACTCGTTTGCGCTCAGTAATGTCGCTGGCGGCACCAAACCATTCAACAATTTCGCCATTCGCATCCAGCATCGGAACAGCACGCGAGAAGATCCATCCAACGCTGCCGTCTGCTAGCCGGACCCGGTGTTCCAGCTGGTAAGTGCTCTTTGTACGTATAGCTTCATTGACGACAGCTGTCACAAGAGGCTGATCTTCCGGAGGAACATATTCCTGAAGCCATGAGCTGCTTGGGATTTCCGTATCTGCAAGAAAACCTCGACCATAGAGCTGGCGCATCTCGCTCCAATCAGGACTCACGCGATATACCACTTCAGAACTGGCCGTTACAAGAGCACGAAAGCGCTCCTCACTCTCCCGCAGCGCCTCTTCAGCCCGTTTGCGCTCGGTGATATCAATACAAATACCGGACATACGCTGAGGTTTCTCATTGCTATCGTAGATTGTATTGCCGAGGGCATTGATCCATCGCACTTCTCCCGATGGGAGCACGATCCGGTATTCGCTTGCGAGCGAGGTGTGGTTGTTGATTGCTGTTTCAATCCGTCTTTCCGCAACCAGCCTGTCTTCGGGATGGAGCACACTTCTCCAGACGTCAAAGCTGGCATCAGTTTTCCTGGGATCTAAACCAAAGAGGCCGAACAGTTCTTCAGACCATTCTACATTGCCGGTAGATATATCCCAGTCCCATATGCCTGCGCCTGCTGAGACCTGGGCCAGCTTCAAACGCGATTCGCTTTCCAGTAGTGCCTCCTCTACCCGCTTGCGCTCGGTGATATCGCGTGCAGCAGCAAAAACTCCAATGACCTCACCATTCTCGTTTCTATAAACTGAAGCATTGTACAGAACAGGAGTTACATGTCCGTCCTTGTGTCGAATCTCCAGAGGATAATCCCTGACTTCGCCATCTGTGAATACCTGCTGATAGACTTTACGGGCTTTTTCAGGTTCAGTAAAGTAATCTGAAAAATCAGTCCCAATCAAATGATTTCTGGAATACCCGGTAACCTGTTCTGTAGCACCATTTACATCGGTTATTTTCCCATCAGGACCGATAGTGACCAGAGGGTCGAGACTGGCTTCAATCAGGCTCCGATTATAAAGATTTGACAATTTAATAGCTTCTTCTGCCTTTTTGTCCTCAGTAATATCTCTGGTGATAGTAGAGATAGCCACAAGCTTTCCGGACGAGTCAATAACCGGAGAAAGGGTAACTGAAACATTTATTGGTGTTCCATCCTTTTTCATCCTCAAAGTTTCGTAGTGATGAACCCTTTCTCCCTGTTTAATCTTTTCAATTAAACTCTTTGTTTCTCCCTTAGTATTGTCTGGCTCAAGTACGGATATGTTTTTTCCAAGAACTTCTTCAGCCAGATATCCATAAACTTTCTTTGCTCCTTTATTCCAGCTAGTAATAATACCATCAAGAGACTTGGTTAGAATCGCATCTTCTGATGATTCGACAGCATTCGCTAGTATCTGAATCTTCTCTTCTGCTTTTTTAATCGCAGCAATGTCACGTGCAGCAGCAAAGACACCGATAACCCTGCCATTCTCATCTCTATAAACTGAAGCATTGTACAAAACAGGAGTTACATGTCCGTCCTTGTGTCGAATTTCCAGAGGATAATCCCTAACTTCACCATGCATGAATACCTGCTGATAGCCTGCATGAGCTTTTTCAGGTTCGGTAAAGTAATCTGAAAAATCAGTCCCAATCAAATCATTACTGGAATACCCGGTAACCTGTTCTGTAGCATTATTTACATCTGTAATCTTACCATCACGCCCAATAGTTACCAGAGGATCCAGACTAGCTTCAATCAGGCTCCGATTATAGATATTTGACAACCTAACAGCTTCCTCTGCTCTCTTTCGCTCTGTGATATCTATGAATGCAGAAACGGACCCTCGTAAATTGCCCTGCTCATCGCGTAACGGTCTGGCATTGCCCAGTACATGCCTTATCTCGCCGTCAGAAGATATGATATCTAGCTCGCAGTCGTTTACTTCTACGCCTGTAGCTGCCATCTGTGACGGCATTTTTTCAGGCGGGATCTCCACCCCGTTCTTGAATAACTTAAACGTCTCTGGCCTCTTGCCTTCAGGAGCGGACTTGGAAAAATTTGTACCTACAGGAATTCGTTGCCAGTCGTAGGATAGTTTGTTACCAGTTATCTGAAGAGACTGAGGATCATGTGCTATATAAACAGAGACAGGAACAGCATCCAATACTGCTTCCAACTCTCCAGAACGAGCTCGCTCACGTTTCTCGCTCTCCTTCAGTGCTTCAAGTAAATTATTGCGTTCCTCCAGAGATTGGGCTAACTTGATATTACTGTGGCCTAGCTGTGAGAGCATATTAGCAAGTTTCATGAAAAAAGATATGCTCGTTTCAACGGTTTCTCTACTCAGCCGTGGAACTTTTTCCAGAGCTGCTATATACTCCTCTTCATTAAACCCATGTTTTCTAGCCTGGTTTCGGAAGAGTTCGTAGTTCACAGGCTCATCATCAAAAAAAAACTGACCTGAGAAGATATTGCCGATATGCTGTCCGTCAACAATGATAGGGGTTACTATGTCCCACATATTGTTCCTGCACTTGTAAAGCTTAAATTCTCCTGGAGGAACGCCTCTGGACAACTCTGTGTCACTTTCTATGCAGTGTTTGCAAGCTTCGGGGTGGACTCTATGGAACTTGGTGCAGATATCCTGCCATCCAACACCTATCAGAATGTTGCCTTTGAGATCAAGTAAGGCCATGGTAATGTGAGCAAACTTATAAAAGTCATCCATGAGGGACTGGACTGCTTGAACGTCAATAATATCAGCAAGTTCAAGCTCTGCTCCCCGAGCAGGCAAGATAGTGGTTTTAAGCCTTAGTCTTGTATGCTGTTCAGTCTGGCTCAGCGCCTTTTCGACTTTTTTGTAATCTTTTGTATTTTTCTGCTCAGGATTCTCTATCAACTCCCATTTTCCTTCCTTCTTGATCAAAGTTGATTGATGGTTTGTGAAAATATCTATTACTTCAGTTATATCGTGTATATCGAGAGAATAGGCGCATAGAGTTATCATACAGTAGTTGCTAATAACGGAATTCACTTTTTTCTCATAATCAACAAAATTACCCCAATCCTCTTTATTCACCTGGGAAGGATTCCAGCTCAACCTGAGTCCTTCATAGCCACTTTCCAGAGCATTATTGAGTTTTTCAACCCATTGATTAAAGATTCTTTCCGAATCGAATAAACCTTCTTTTACATACCAGTCAGTGTAAGAAATAATTTCGGTCTGCCCTTTCTCCAGATAAACGTCAATGTCAGGAACAGCCTTTTTCAAGGCTTCTTTTGCCTCTTCCGCATCTAGAGGGTACTCTGTGATCCATAGGCAAAATTCGTTATTTTCCAGTCCTGTTTTAAAGTAAGGAATAAGTATTTCCGTCAAATCTTCCTTTGTCCGGTAGAGCTGGCAGAAATGTGCTCCCCAGGGCAAATCTCCAGTAGCTTCAATACCAGATTTTCTCAATTTTTCACTCATTCCGTATCTTTCCCCACCATTAAATATAATCCTGGAAGATTATATCAAATTGTATATAAGCAATTCCATTTTTTATACGAAGGAACTTTTTGAAGCTACTGGCAAATTAGAAAAAATACCCAGATGCTCTTAAAAACAGAATCGTCCTACTCCTTCACCTTGTTGTTATTTTAATATCTTATTAGGAATAAAATTGATTCTATATTAATGTTTTTCCTCTGGAATTATTGCAAGTCTAAGCCAAAAAGCTATTTTGCTGCTACAGAGCACATAAAAAATATCCTGTGAGTATAGAGAAGTTTTGAAAGGCTTCAGGGAATAATCTGCTTTAGAAAAATACTTACGCCTTGGTTATATGTTCGTACTTTACATCGGTTCTTGTAATCCTTGGCACCTGCCCCCATATGCCGATGTATTCTCCCTGGATAACAAGTGCCCCTTTTATCCCCGGAATTCCCTTAACGGCTTTGAAAGAAGCCTCTACAGATTCCTTTCCTATGCCTACCTCGTTTCCAAGAGCCGTTGCAGCCGCATCTGCCAGAGAAACGTCATCCGAGAATACTGAAGCCGCATCCGCCATCCCAAAACTGATCGAAGGGCCCACCGTCCCTGCTGAAGTGCATACGCCTGTTATTGAGTCTCTTGGTTCGAAAACCAGGCCCAAGTTTTTGATAGGAGACTGTCCTGCATAGATCCCAACAACGACAGGCCTGTCATTAATAAGTGCAATATCCCCGCCATTATCGACAATAGCATACCTGGCTCCGGCTTCAACCATCGCTTCTACTGCAAGGGCTGAAATTGTGCCTGCAACCGCACTCATTGGACCTATACCCATGGTGTTTCCGGCTTTTACCATTCTCCTTACAACCTCAGGTGCATTTTTCGGGCATTCGTAAGGTTCGAGAGTAAGCCGAAAATAAGGATCGGAAAGAATGTAAGTCTCAAGGGCTGCCCTGTGGACACGAATCGCTTCTTTTGCAGCTTCGATATGAGCCTGGCTGTTAGCCGCAATCGTAACTATAGTCTCCTTGAGCTGGAAATGTTCTTTAATCGGGGTACTGGCAGGTTCTTCAGCGGGTTGTTTTATGGGATCTGGCATAATGATCCAGATAGAATTTATTGCTTAAAAAAGAGGTGCTTCGCAAACTTTTTCAAAAAAAGTTTGATCAAAAACATTTTGAAAAAAGGCTTGAGCGCAAACCCCTGGTAGCGGCGTGATAAACCGGCGCAACGGTTGCGGCTCAACGGTCGTGATCAAGCGACATGATACACGAGTGAGCATTTGTTCTGCAAATGAAGAGGGGAAAGGCGGAGAGACCAAGAGCCTTTTTAGACCAGGCCCCTGCGCCTTTCACTCTTATATTCTTCGAAGAGGCTCTGCAGTTCGTCCTGTTTGGCTTTGTGGCGTTTTGCATCGGCTTCTTTTTCCCAGGCTGCGATTGCAGCTTTGAGGGTTTCGGGTTCGGCCATTGCAAAATCTTCAGCTCTTTCGAGCGGGATATCTTTTAAGACCGGTACATCTCCTTTGAAGAAGGTTTCCTCGGCTGCGTGAGAAATGTCTTCAGGAATGAGTACGGCACGGACTCCGGCTTCTACAAGGATCTGGGCTGTTGCAGCGCCGCCTCCACTTGGGTTTTCCAGGAAAACTACATCGCCTGTTTTAAGTCCGTATTTCTCTTTTGTTTCGGCAATGGATTCCTTCGTAAAAGCTGCAACGACTTTGACAGCGGTACCTTCGCCGCGGATTTCCATCTTCTGGATTTTGCGCAGCTTGTTGCTTCTGCGCCGCAGTTCCTTTACGGTTTTGTTTTTATGGCTGACCTCTTTTTTCAGGCTTTCAATGGTTTCGTCCCTTATCTGGATTTCTTTTGACTTCCTGATTTCACTGTAGGCTTCCTTTTTAAAACTGTTCAGCCTTGACTCAAGCTTTGAGATTTTCCTGTCTTTTGCAATCAGTTCTTCTTTTAATTCCTCAAGATATTCCTGAAGGTTCTGAATCTGCTCGCTCTGCCGCTGGATGGTCTCCCTCATTTTCAGGAGGGATTCATCAACTGTCCTGTCCTCCGGCTTTTCAGGACGCTCTCTTGGTCTTGGTTTTTCAGGCTCAGACGAGGCCCGGACTTTTTCAATTGCAGCTTCTATCGAAGCTCCGCGGATTACATGAAACTTAATCAGCTCGAGATCTGCGTTCTGTGGAGCTTTTTTTTCTATCCGGGTAAAGATATTCTTGTAACTCCTGTAGGTGAGGAGAGCTGCAGTCAGTGCATCCCTTTCATGGTCATTGGAATAGCCGAAGGTCTTTCCAAGTGCAATTTTCTCCTCAGCAGAAACCTCAATCCCGGGGCTTGCAGGGACTGCATTGAAACTCCGTCTGATTTTCTCAACCGAGCCCGGCATTGGAGTTACGTCGCTGGCGATAACTGCAGGTTTTCCATATTCTGCGATAAGCTTGACAACTTCGTCAGGAGCAATTCCCCTGAAGCTTTTCAAGTAAAGAAGGTCTCCGTCAAGAGAGAGGATAGCTATTCCCACAGTTGTTCCGGGGTCAATTCCCACAATTGTAAACTTACGTCTCGGACTCTTCGGTTTGAGAGGGATGTATCGGATCTTGTCGCGCTCAACGCTTCTTACGCTTACCTGAGCGTCGTTGCTTGCCATTGAATGTATCGGTATCTCTCCGCGTTTTGCATAGACAGTGAATTCAGATCTGACGTAGCCTCCGAAACCTTTTACGTTTACGGCTTCGAACCTGATGCCTTTTTCCCTGGAAAGATCTCTCAGGGCATTTTCGATCTCCCTGCTCCTCTGCAGCACAGCTCCGTGTACTTTCCTGCGGTACCGGTTCTGGCTCCAGCCTCCCCTTCCCAGGGAACGGGCTCTGCTGACTTTGATCTTTGTGATATCTTCAAAGAGGGAAACCTCATGCCCAACCCCCAGATCTGCAAGGCGGGCACAGGCTTCGGCTTCATCATTCGGGTTTTCGGGGTCAAAAGAAAGCCCGTGCTTTCGTGCAAGCCTGACAAGTGGTTCAGGATGCAGCCCGCCTGTGACCTGGACTAGTTTAACGCCTTCAGGCAGCCGTTCCATAAGAGAAAGGAGCTCGCTTCTATCGGCAGCAAGCTCGAAAATATTGTCAACAGCTATTATCTCCGGCCTTTCCCTCTGGATCATATTAAAGATCTTCTGGCGACGGAGCATACTTTGATGGGAAACTTCGCCGTCCTTGAGGATAGCAAGTGCATATCTGGGAAGTTCCCTTGCCCTGGGAGAGCCTCGGGCAATATCAATTCCATAGATAATCCTTTTTTGCATGAGCGTCTATATTTTATTTTTTATAGAATATATATTTAACTGCACTTGTTTTTCTTATTTAAATCCTTTATTAACATGTTTTCTAAAGTAATTTCTCACGCGTTTCAGGATATATGGCGAGCCCGAACATGTTTCCAGCCGGCAATGAATAGGGTACCTTCGCTTCTTTTTGAGTTAGTTCACAAATAAATAACGCTTCAAATTAACCTGCTCAGAATTTGACTCATCAGCATCCTGAGTATTTAAATCTTAATATTCCGAAAAATACACTTTAACACTTTACTCCTGAGGGTCTGCTTTTTGATCTGTCTCTTGTTGCAAATAAAAATTCAATTTATTAACTCAGGAGCGTACAAAAAAAACCGAAAGGATTGGTTAACCTTACAGTTAACCTTTCATGGCAGTTTTTCGCACAAAATTCAGAACTTGATAGGTTTTATACATCAAACGCTGACACTTTCTCTTTTTCTTTTTATCTCTTTTTAGCTCTCTGATAGTTGCTTACTGGTTTTGCTATGACTTACTGCTTAGCCATGACTTATCGCTTAATATCAGCTGTTTCCGTAGCATTGTTGTTATTTGAACTGTTTTTTGCAGATACATGAGTTATAGCCGTTTTTGATGCAATAACGCCAGTAAAATCAGTACTGGTGTCTATAAGATCCGTACTCGAATTTGCAACAGGAATCTCAAGGTACTGTGAATCGGACACGGGTACAAGAGGCAGATAGTCTGTAAAGTTGGTCCCGTTGTACTTTACATCTGCAATGCCATTTTCATCTTTATCCGGCGCAGTTTGAGAGAAACCTGTCCCATCGGGACTTGCCCAGAAGTTGCCCCCTAAGTAGGGCCCTCCGACAATGTTTATCCCTGTTTTCTTTACAGTGTTCCAGGTATTTCTCCTGTTTCCGACTTCTACATTAAAGGTATTCTTGAGATAATTATTGAATATAGTATTATTATCGCAGGCTGGACACATGGAAAGGCCTGAGACGTAATTGAGAGCAAGAATATTTCCAGAGAGCGTGCTGTTATCCGAGGAATTCAGATGAATACCCCAGTTGCTTTCACCAACTGTATTCCCGGAAATTATGCTGTAGTTTGAGTGTGATATCCACATTCCGTATCGGATATTTTCCGAGAAATTATTCCCTGATATCAGGCTCAGGTTCGAATTTTTCAGGTAAATCCCCATATCGTTCTTGCTTATCGTGTTATTATTGAGGTTATTGCGGCTTGAGTTTATAAGGTAAAAGCCGTAACCAGCGTTCGAACTTACCAGATTCCCGGTCAGGTTATTGTCGCTGCAATTATTCTCAAGAATAATTCCATGGTGGTTTGAATTCGCACTATTGTTTGAAAGTATATTCCTTTCCGAATTCACGAGCTGAATTCCATATTTCCCGTTCTGATTCATCTTATTGTCCGAAATCGTGTTATTTTTCGAATTACTCAGATATATTCCGAGATAATTTTCCGAAAGGTCATTGTTACTTATCGTACAATAACTGCTTCCGGTTAAATAGATCCCTGTTATCCCATCATACTGGGCTGATCGGACTTTAAATCCGCTAATTGTCGTATTACTGGCCCGTATATGAAACACATTTATGTTCGGGTTGTTCGCGGTAATTATTGTATCCTCAGGATTCCCGGATTCTGACTTTATCGTCAGGTTTTGCGTCCCTATTATGATGTTCTCGGTATAACTTCCAGGCTTTACTATTATCATATCACCGGAGTCTGTATTGTTCACCGCGGCCTGTATTGATTCTCCCGGCTGGACGAGAAACTCGACCGCAATTCCGGTACTCGAGCATACTGCAAAAATCAGAAAGGCTACAGCTAAGCTGACAAATCTGTTTATTTAAATCCCCCACATTCAATGTAAATTATTATTTGAGCTTTTATTAATGAGATAGAATTTAAACATTAAACCATATGAATATAGTGGATTAGAATAATATCAAAATAAAGACATAAAACTATAAAACGAAAGTAACCGGAAGATAATTCACTGAAAAATCAACCGTCTAGTTTTTCTTTTTTCGCACCTTAGTTACCTTTATAAAATAGACTTCGCACCTAGGTTACTTTATAAAAACAGACTATAATGCTCAGGCTACACAAAAACTACCTGTAAAAGTGATACAAAGTGTTATTGCAAAGGGCTAAGAAGGTAGGAAATTTAAAGACCGCAATCAGTTTTTACAGGCCTGTTTACTTTCTCGCGCCTGCCCTGATACTATAACGGCGGATTTGATATTGATGATCAAAGGACATTAACTTCGTAACTTTAATCCGAGTGGGAAGAATTTAGTCTTTACCTGAAGTCTCTTTTTTTAAGGCATTTTTTTTGAGATCCTGTACTTTGAGGTCTTCTGTTTCAGTTTTTTCGGTTTCAATTTCTTCTACGTCAATCTCTTCGGTCTCAAAGTCTTCGGCTTCGAAATTCTCAGCCTCAAATTTTTCAGCCTCAAACTCCTCGTCCTGGAAAACATCCTCTTCAAAGCCTTCTTCTTCCAGATCTTCTTCAATACCCCATTTTCCTGCAGTACCTTCGCTGCCCTGACTTTCTTCTCCTTTTTTTCCGGCTTCTGCGCTTTTGCCTGCCTGATTCTTGATCTCACGGATCGTTTCCTCAAGCTCTCTTTTAATCCCATATTTCCGGGAAAAGTGAGTAAGTACATTTGAAACGTCCCTTTCGAGAATTTCGTCTGCGTGAGGGTGTTCAGGAGTGACATACTGGGGCCAATCAATGAGCTGGACTCCGTCTTCGGAGGCAAAAATATTGTACTCACTTAAATCGGCGTGGATTACTCCCAGTGAATAGGTAATTTTCACCTGTTTGATAATTTCATCGAGATACCATTCGGGGTCAAGCAGTTTTGTCTTCGATAGCAGGCTGCCTTTTGCAAGCTCCATAACTATCGCATGCCTGTTATGGTCAAAAGGTTTCGGGATTGAGACTTTAGGATACAGTTCAGCCATGATCCCGTACTCCCGCTGGGCGGCAAGCCGGGCTGCATAGATCCAGGAAAAATGTTCTCTTTCCCCCAGGTGTTCACGCACTCGCTTTATCTGCTTGAAGCTTGTCCTTCCCTCCCTGTGAAACTTGATCACGACCGGGACAGGTTCCCCAATTGCGAGCTCAGGCGGCAGGATCGCTTCATAAATAACCGACTCCTTTCCTACCCCGACTTCCTCCCCTAT
>CAYSZA010000089.1:0-10111 GCA_964435275.1 uncultured Methanosarcinales archaeon
AACCTGATCAGACCTTAAACCTGATCAGACCTTAAAATCTTCAAATCTTAACGTTTTCTCTTGCCCATTGTGCTCCGGCTTCGAGCACCATCTGGTTAAACTCGATGACCTTTGGTTTCCCTGCAAAGTTTTCAGCAAGAGCTTCCTTAAAGGCTTCTTCTTCCAGGCCAGTTGCATTAAGACCCACAAGAACTCCAAGCATGAAAGAATTGGCAGCTTGTTCAGAACCGGCTTCTTTGGCTTTTTCGGTTGCAGGGACTGCAACGGCTTTGACACCGGCAGGCGTTTCGGCTTCGCCGATGGACGAATCGTAGAGGATAAGGCCTCCTTCCCGGACTGCTCCCTCAAACCTCTCAAGGGAGGGACGGTTCATAGCTACCAGAATATCCGGAGTGTAGACTGTAGGAGAACCTATAGACTGGCCTGAAATCACGACCGAGCAGTTTGATGTGCCTCCCCTCTGTTCCGGGCCATACGACGGGAACCACGAAGCATTGAGGTTTGCTTTTACTCCTGCCTGCGCAAGGATAATTCCCATGCTGAGGACGCCCTGTCCTCCGAAACCTGCGATTTTGGTCTGGATCGGGGCAAAATCTTTTCTGGCGGGTTTTTCTACGGTATCTGCTTCAATGCCATAAAGCTGCTCAAGGGCTTCAGTTCTAAAATCACTTACTCCACGGTGCAGGGGTTCGACTTCCTCGGCTTTATCCCTGAAGTTCTTGAGGGGAAATTCTTTTTCCATTTCCTCGTTTATGAAACTGATAGCCTGTTCAGCGTCCATCCTGAGGTTAGTCGGGCATGCAGCAAGAACTTCTACAAAAGCGTATCCTTTGCCGTCGCGCTGGATTTCAAGAGCCTTCCGCACGGCTTTCCTGGCTTTCCTTATATGTGAAATATCCGAGACCGAAACCCTCTCAATAAAGACCGGAGCCTTAAGGTTGTCAAGCAGCTCGCACATGTGGAGAGGATAACCTGCAAAACGGGGATCCCTTCCTTCTGGACATGTTGTGGTCTTTTCTCCCACAAGGGTTGTAGGCGCCATCTGCCCGCCTGTCATTCCGTAGACGGTGTTGTTCACGAAAAAGACTGCAAGCTTTTCACCCCTATTTGCGGCCTGGAGAGTCTCGTTCAGGCCTATGGAAGCAAGGTCTCCGTCACCCTGGTAAGAGATAACCACAGCATTTTCTTCAGCTCTGGAAACTCCTGTCCCTACCGCAGGCGCCCTTCCGTGGGCAACCTGGATATTGCCAGCGTCAAAATAATAGTAAGCGAAGACCGCACATCCCACAGGGCTGATCATAACGGTCCTGTCCTGGATTCCGAGATCATCGATTGCTTCGGCGATAAGCTTATGCAAAACCCCGTGCCCACAGCCAGGACAGTAGTGAGTGGCTGTTGAGGCTGCTCCTCCTTTACGGGGGTAGTCCGCGTACAGGGCTTTTGGCTTTCTTATTACTTTTTCTCCGTTAATGATTTCTGCTGCCATTTTTATGCCTCCCCAGCAATATTCCTTATTTTATCCATAATCTGGTCAAGGGTGATCAGGTTCCCTCCCATACGGTTTACAAGCTCCACAGGCTGTGAACAATTGGTTGCGAGCCTTATATCATCTATCATCTGTCCATTGCTCATTTCCACGGAGACAAAGGAACAGCCTCTGGATGCAAGGGCTTTCAACTGCGCCTCAGGGAACGGGAAGAGAGTCTTGGGCCTGAAGAGTCCGACTTTTATACCTTCCTGCCTTGCCAGATCTACGGCTGATCTGCAGATCCGGCTGCTGATCCCGTAGGAAACAAGCACAATTGAAGCGTCATCGGTCAGGTACTCCTCATAATCGACCTCTTTCTGCCTTATGGACTCGTATTTTGCCTGCAGTTTTTCATTGAATCTTCCAAGCTCGTTAAAGTCCAGAAAGATAGAGGTTATCAGGTTAGGCCTTGTTTCGGCCGTGCCGTTGACAGCCCAGGTGGTATCTATCTCAGGGACAGTAGCTTGCTTCGGGAATTCAAGGGACTCGATCATCTGCCCGAGCACACCGTCTGCAAGCACCACAGCAGGATTCCTGTACTTGAAGGCCAGCTCAAAGGCTTTCATGGTAAAATCACACATTTCCTGCACCGAATTCGGGGCAAGCACGATATTTTTATAGTTCCCGTGCCCTCCGCCTTTTACCACCTGGTTATAATCCGCCTGCTCCGGCCCAATATTTCCAAGGCCAGGACCTGCCCGCATAATATCTACAAGCACGCAGGGAAGCTCGGCACCGGCAAGGTAAGATAGTCCCTCCTGCATCAGGCTAATTCCCGGGCCTGAAGAGGAGGTCATGACCCTGTGCCCTGCCGATGCTCCTCCATAGACCATGTTAATTGCCGACTCTTCCGATTCGGCCTGGACGAATTTTCTCCCTATTTTCGGGAAATACTTGGATGCGTCGTGCAGAATCTCACTTGCCGGAGTTATCGGATATCCGAAGAAACAGTCACATCCGGCATAGAGTGCACCGACGATTATTGCGGAGTTGCCTTTTATGAGTTGTGTTGCCATACTTTTCCTCCTTTTCTGCCTTACTCGGCTTCCTCAGCTCTCAGGGGAATATGAATTTCGACTGCAAGCGGTTCAGGACAGGTATAATAACAGCTTGCACAGCCTGAGCAACCCTCTCCTTTGTATTCTACATAATGGTAGCCCCGGGCATTCAGGTTTTCACTCATGAAAAGGACGCCTTTGGGGCAGGCTAGAAGGCAGCGCCCGCAGGCCTTACACTCCAGAGTATTAATAACAGGGTATGGTTCTTTTTTATCGTTCTTTGACATATTTGATCCTCGTTTTGTTTATTTTTCGGTTGCCCTCTGGTTCTTCTCAGATTTCAGGCCTATTTCGGAGTCTGGGAACATTCGGAGTCTTCATCTTCCTTTCCGGACTTTTTTCCAGCCCCTGTTTTCTTCAACCGGTCTCTGTGACAAAAAGAAGAGCCTTCAGTTTTCCACCTGTTTTTTACATTATAAATCGTAAATCTGTCATATGCCGTAGGTTAGCGGGAATAATGGATAAAGCTATAAAGTGAATTCGGTGTTGTATCTTCTCCGAACAAACTTTCCAGAAGGTTTAAGGTACTTATTTCTTTCTTTTTTTTCCTTTTTTTGATTGATCCGAAACTTATCTCTTTCGGATCAATCAGGTCCTTTTTGCTTGGATCAAACCAGGTCTTGTTTGCTTTCTATCAGACCCTGGTTTTTCACAGAGCCGGGATTTTCAGGTATTTCCTCGGGATCACTCCTTATCTTTATCCCGGATTTCCACCCTGCGAATTTTTCCGCTAATAGTTTTTGGAAGTTCATCTACAAATTCTATTATTCGGGGATATTTGTAGGGAGCAGTTACTCTTTTTACGTGTTCTTGAAGCTCTTTTTTAAGTGCTTCTCCAGGTGTGTATCCTTTTGTAAGTACAACAGTTGCCTTGATAATCTGGCCTCTTACAGGGTCAGGAGCCCCTGTAATCGCACACTCGAGCACTGCAGGGTGCTGGATAAGGGCGCTTTCCACTTCAAATGGCCCGACTTTATATCCTGAGGTCTTTATGATATCGTCAGCCCTCCCTACAAACCACAGATAGCCGTCTTCGTCCATCCAGGCCATATCCCCTGTATGATAATAACCGTCGTGCCAGGTTTCCTCAGTCTTCTCAGGATCTTTTCCGTAGTGGACAAAGAGCCCTACAGGCTTTTCTTCCTTTGTGTTAATCACAATTTCTCCTTCTTCCCCTACCTCACAGATCCTGCCGTCTCTATCCATCAGCTCAACCTTATAGCCCGGAGACGGCCTTCCGATAGATCCTGGTTTCGGCTCCATCCAGGGATAGGTTGCGATAGTTACAACGGTCTCGGTTTGCCCGAATCCTTCCATAAGCTTTATTCCGGTAAATTCAAGGAATCGGTTGTACACCTCAGGATTAAGGGGCTCGCCTGCAACAACCGCGTATTTCAGGGTACCAAAATCGTACTTTGAAAGATCTTCCTTAATCAGGAAACGATAAATTGTTGGCGGGGCGCAGAAAGTGGTAACCCCGAATTTCGAGGCTTTTTCAAGCATGTTTCTGGCTTCAAATTTGTCGTAGTCATAGACAAAGACCGCACAACCTGATATCCATTGCCCATAGATTTTTCCCCATACGCATTTTCCCCAGCCGCTGTCTGCAACCGTATAATGCAGCCCGTCATCCTCCACGTTCTGCCAGTACTTTGCGGTGAGGATATGCCCGAGAGGATAGGTAAAGTCGTGCTCCACCATTTTCGGGAAGCCAGCAGTCCCTGAGGAGAAATAGACAAGGGAGATGTCACTATTTTTTGTAGCAGCTTCGCCCGAGGGACGCTCAAAATCAGAGGAGGCTTCTTCTAGCTCTTTTCTGAAATCAATCCAGCCTTCCCGGACTTTTCTTCCAACGACTGCTTTTTTGAGCGGGATACTCCCGCACTCGGAATGTGCTTCGTCCACCTGTTCGGGAACCCCATCTTCCGATACGCAAACAATCATTTTCAAGCCGGCTTTTTCAACCCGGTATACAATATCCTGCGTCTTGAGCATGTGGGTCGCAGGTACGGCAATGGCTCCCAGTTTATGCAGAGCAAGGATACAGTACCAGAACTCATACCGGCTCTTTAAGGTGAGCATAACATAGTCGCCTTTTCCTATCCCGTGCTTTGCAAAGAGATTCACAGCTTTGTCGCTGTAGTACTTCAGGTCTTTGAAAGTAAAGATTCTCTCTTCCCCATTATCGTCACACCAGATCATTGCGATCTTCTCAGGGAAATCTTTTGCATAGGCATCGACTATGTCGTAGGCAAAGTTGAAGTTTTCAGGAACGAGGATTTTGAAATTTTCCTCGAAGTCCTTATAGGACTCAAAATCAGTTTTGGAAACAAATTGGCTGAGCAAGGAAGTCATTCTGAACACCCGTTTTATCTGCTTATTTTTATAGCTTCTAAGTTTTGAAGGTTTTAAGGCTTGACTTGAATTTCAAGCTCTCAGGTTTTTCTATTCCGGATATCGGGTTTTTCTAGAGTTTAAGACCAATCACACTGAATTGGCTTAAGTTAAACCGAGTTGAGTTTAATCGAATATCTAGGATTGAGTTTAATCAAATATCTCGGATTGAGTTTAATCGAATATCTCGAATTAAGTTTGTTAACTAATTATATTATGACTGCCAGGAACCTGGCCGGCTCTCCTTCCAGAGCTTCCATAGCATGTTCGTAAGTAGAATCAAAATAAATGGAATCTCCTTTATTCAGGACAATCTCATTATTATGGATGTAGACCTTCAGGCTTCCTTCAAGCACATAGTTAAATTCCTGCCCTGGGTGAGAATTGGTCTCAGGTTTTGCTCCCGATGTTTTGGGTTCGACTGAGACTATGAAAAATTCAGCTTTTTTGTGAATGAATTTTTCAGCAAGGTTCTGGTACCTGTACTGTTTCCTCCTCTCAACGCTGATCCCTTTTCCATCCCGCGTAACTGTAAAGATATTCATGCGCGGCTCTTCTCCTGTCAGGAGAGTAGCCATGTCTACGCGCAGTTTATGTGCAATTTCAAAAAGGATACTTGCCGGGATATCCTCAGTTCCATTTTCGTATTTTTCATAGGTTTCATCGGATACCTGCAGATATTCTGCCATGTCTTTGACCGTGAAATCCGATAGTTCACGCAGTTCATGTACTCGAGCTGCAATTTCTTTTATTTTTTCCTGCATGATACGTCTTCTCCAGCTGGATTTTTCAAGAATAACTTAAGATCTGCTTAAAAACCTTTGGCTTTCCAGATTTGAATGCCTGTTTGAAAGGAGACTTTTTCTTCCAGAATCATTAAGAATTATAATTAATATACGTTATGATTATTAATGTTCCCACAGGTCTTACTATTACAGGAGGACTACAGGATAACTATAGGAGAAAGAGTCCATAGCAGAATCAAGTTTGTGGCTTTGAAAACAAGGTTATTTTATCGGACTCGGAAGAATAGTGATTGAAACAATTATTTTTTTGGAACATATGTTTTCGAAATAATCAAGCCGGGCTTAATGAACGTAAATGAGCCAGACTTGTATTTATGGTTAACTCCGGAATTTAAACTGAATACGATAACTCGAATTTAGAGAACATTCCTACAAAGCCAGTATTTTACTTTTTTGCTTCGAACTTTTATGTGCAGAGTTGTTTGAAGGCGAGCTCTCTGAAAAGCCTTCTTTTTTTGAATAAAATTTTTTTAATGGTTTTAATTTTAATTTCTGTCTTCTAATATTTTTTTAAATCAACAATTTTATATGTAATCCTTTTAAAAAATAATTCTGTAAATTCCTGGATTGATGTGCGGGTTAAAATGACAAGAATTCAAACTCTCAGATGGGTCTGTTTACTTGCAGTATTTCTGGCTCTGGTTCCAATCTCAGAAACCGGTGCGGCAGAAAACATTTACGTGTCTCCGGGAGAATCGATCCAGGATGCAGTAGATGGAGCTTTCCCGGGCGATACCGTTCTTATAAAAGCCGGAAAATATAATGAAAGCGTTCAAATCAATCAGGATAACCTGACAATAATTTCGGACTCAAAAAATCCTTATGATACGGCTATCACCGGAGAGGATACAAAGAGCAATATATTCAAGGTAGTTGCCAGTAATGTAACAATCAGTGGCTTCTCATTAACTGATAGCAAATGTGGGATTTATCTCAATAGGGCTCAAAACTGTATCATAAATAACAATAATATCTCGGGGAATAATATCGGGATCTGCCTGTTTAAATCCGACAATAACACTCTCAGCGATAATCTCGTATCTTCAAACGCCAATTGCGGGATTAAGTTACTCACGTCTTCAGGCAACACGATATACAATAATTATTTTAATAATATGAATAATGCCAGGGATGATAAGCTCAATCTCTGGAACCGAAGCTCAGGCAATTACTGGAATGATTATGCAGGTAAGGATGAAAACGGAGACGGTATTGGGGACACGGTGTATGCCGTCAACCGCCGGACAAAGAGTGTGGATCACATGCCGTTAACTAACTTCACTCCGCAACTTCCGATACTGCCAGAAGCGTATTTCACTTCCAATGTAACAGTCGGGTATGCACCACTTACAGTTGAATTTACCGATTTCTCGGAAAACACCAGCTCAATGCTGTGGAGTTTTGAAAAATTGGAAACTTCGAATTCTTCGGATTTTTCGTATACTTTTGTCAATGAGGGCAATTATACGGTTACTCTGAATGCCACGAACGAGAACGGCAGCGACTCTACCTCTGTAACCATAAACGTCCTGAAAGGCCCGGACCCTTCGGTTCCGGTATTTCCTGAAGCTAAATTCAGTGCCAATGTGACAGATGGGCATGTTCCGCTTACGGTTCAGTTTTTTGATTTTTCTGAAAATGCAGCTTCGCTGTCCTGGAGCTTTGGAGACGGGAAGAATTCTTGCTGCCCGGACCCAACACATACTTTTTGCTGCCCTGGGAACTATACAGTTTCCCTTACTGCAGAGAACGACAATGGCAGTTCTTCAACCTGTATCGTTATTACCGTCCTGGGGCCGACTAACCAGTCCTCTACTGGAGATAGTGATATTTTAGGTGACACTATAGGTCCGGGTTTAAGTCGCGGGAACGGGAATACCGATATCGAGAGAATCTTGAGCATGAAAGGTATTGATTCTGTGAAGAACTTCGTCCTATCCTTTACCGGAGTCCGATCATTTGCACAACTGGGGCCATCGGTAGAGAGTGAAATCATCAGGCTTGTGAATACTGCTAAGGATTTTACAGGATATTCAGTACCCAGAATTGAAGTAAAAATGATTCCTATGCGTATGTTGTTTTTAGGATTTCTGGGAATAGCTCTGGGACTTTCTGTGTTTAGAAGAGGCAGAAAGTAAGTCATACTCACGAAAAAACCTCTACTTGGGCTGGGGGGAAAAACAGTCTTTTACATGGGGCTCCTACCCCGCTTCCAGTTTCTCAAGGAACATTAACCCGGGATAGAAGTTAATTTTGACGTAAAATTTTATCTATAGTGTATAATCTTAGCCTGCAGCACATTATCTTGATCGGGCCGGACAATTTTAATGGCGGTATGGAGGAGAATTCAGTAAATACTTACTCCTTTGACCGAGGGTAGTTCCAGGATTTTGTCCACGAGTTCTCCAGGCACTTTCTTATCGGTAATGATCGTAAGTCTCGGGTTATCAGTTAGATAGGGATCATCCGATACAGCCTGACGGATACTCACATTGCTTCTGGAAATTAGGCCTGCAACTTCCGCAAGGATGCCCACATGAGATGCGTCTTCGGGAATAATGATGATTACTCCCAGACCAAGGGAAGGGGCTACGTCTCTGAGGAAAGGGATGGAATGAACATTTTTGAAAATCGTACTCAGAAGTTCATCTGAAATTATTGTCTTTGTGGTTGCGTCAACCACTCTTCGATCAACGCCTGCCTCTTTAGCAAGCTGGGTGTGTGCTATCTCAATACTTCCGGAGGTGACCTTCCCTTCTTCGCTCACCTGAAACCCGCGTTCAAAGAGCAGCTTAAGCACTTTTGCCTGCGCAGGATATTTTTCGAACTTTTTGAGTAATGTCTGCCACATATAGACTTAAGTTTAAACCGAGTTCCCTGATATATAGTTTCTTATTACGATCAATTGTCAGCCGTGTAAAGGTTTTTCAGAATTAAATTTTCGAATATCCGGCGCATCTCGGTGTTAACTGCTGCCTGCGTTAATTTGATGTACCAGCAGGACACGAGTCTTTATATGGAAGATTCCAGCGCAGGCAATAAGCAGGGAAAAACAGGCTATCAGCTCCTTCTTATTGCCGGTCTCAAAAAAGAAACAGAAATGGCTCGCAAACTTGACTCCGGAAAGCTTGCAGCTGAAATCAGAAAAATCGGTTTCTGCTGCCAGCATTGTGGAAAGTGCTGCAGACGGGCTTTCGGGGACAATAGGGTGGCGGTGATTCCTTCCGATATCGAAAAAATCCAGGAATATACAGGCCTCTCAAGACTTGAGGTTGCAGGACCGTTTGTACCTGAAACTTCTGTCCAGGATCAAGCCGGGGAGAAAGAAGAAAAGTTTCTTGAGACTTCTTTATGGTCTATAGAGGAAAAAGAAGAGCTGTTCCCCCATGGAATTCTTGAGTCTCTTGATGATTGTGTGGATTTTGGGGGCAAAATTCACGCTTTTGGATGGATACTCAGGCGGAAGAGAAACCGAGACTGCATTTTTCTTGAAGGAAATACACACCGATGCAGGGTTTATCCGGTGCGTCCAATGCTTTGCAGTACTTATCCCTTTTATATCGAGGGACTGAGGTTGCAGACCTGTGAATGTGAAGGACTTGGGTGTCCTATCTCTGAAGAAGACAGCCGAAAATTGGCAGAAACTCTCCTCCTGAGATATATATCAGAACTTGAGGATACGCTTGTCATGTATGAAAAATTCGTGGATTTCAGGAGAGGGGAAAAAGGCCTGGAGCTTGCAAAAAAGAGCCTGGAGAACGGCAAATGCATCTGTATAGTTCACGATAGCACGGGAAGTACTGAAGTTGTCGATTAAACAGTGCAGGATCGACAAAACAGTGAAACTTGCCGATAAATTTCTCTTATTTTTGAACACCCTTGTCTTTTCATTAGCCTGAAAGATTTTTTAGTCTTTACTTGCCTTCACCATCAATTAAATTTATTTATTAGAAAGAGCCAGTTATTCCCCATGACCGGGATGTCTGGTAATGAAAATCGTCCGATGACCGTTTCGGAAAAGATCTTTTCGAAGGCCTCCGGAAGTCCCGTAAAAGCCGGGGATTTCGTGCTGGCAAACATAGACCTGGCAATGACTCACGACATTACAGGTCCTCTGGCAGTCAAAGGCTTTTACGAGATAATGAAAGACAGAGAAGAGAAAAAAGTCTGGGATCCGACGAAAATAGTGATCGTATTTGACCACCAGGTTCCTGCGGATTCTATTAACGCCACAGCAAACCATATTATGCTCCGGAAATTTGCTGAGGAGCAGGGCATTTTAAATTATGATGTATACGAAGGAGTCTGCCATCAGGTTCTTCCCG